>JANMME010000112.1:0-16198 GCA_031373015.1 Saprospiraceae bacterium | reverse complement strand
CAATGCTGTTAGAATTTGGATGGCCGCCGGCTGAAGAACCGTCATTGAACTGGTTTTTTGACAGCCGTTTGCGTCTGAAACGGTGACGGTGTAAGTCCCTGGCAGCAAATTGGAGATGCTATCGGTCAATAGACCATTGCTCCACACGAAACTGTAAGGCTGCACACCGCCGCTAGGGTACACCGCTGCGGTGCCCGTAGCAAGCCCAAAACAAGTGACATCGTTGGGGGACGCCGTGCCAAAAAGTTCGGCGGGTTCTGTGAGCGTGGCCATAGCCGTGGCTGTACAGGAGGCCCCCACACTGGTAATGGTTACCGTATAGGTCCCCGCACCGAGATTGCTAACCGTAGCGGTAGTTTGGCCCGTGTTCCACAGATATGTGTTGTTGCCTGGTGCAGAGGCTTGCAGGCTTCCTTTTTGTCCATGACAGTTGATCGGCTGAACGATGGTAGCCGTGGCAGCAAGCGAGCCAACGGCAACTTGAACATTTTCAGTGACCGTGCAGCCATAAGAATCGGTGGCTGTAACGTTGTAAATACTTGTTTGTGCGACACTTGCCACGGGATTGGGGCAGTCCGTGCAGCTCAAGCCTGCGCCGGGCGACCATGAATAGTTCACGTTATAACTCGGTTCAAACGTGATCGTCCAATCGAGCAGTTTGCCGTTGATGTTGTTCTGATCGTCTGTCAAGCGCAGGCGCCAGTTGCCATTTGAAGGTTCTCCCCACAAATCAGACCAAGGCCCTTCCGGAAGCCAATCACCCGTAAACGGAGCGGCGCTGGCAGGGGCATAAGGCCCAGGGAAACTAATGAGCGTGGTAGCCGAGGGCGTGAAACAGGTGTTGGTGTAATTGTCGCCATTTGCACCGTTGTCGGTCGTTAATTCAACAACTACACCACCTGGAGAAATGAGGTAGGCATCTATCTCGTCAATCCAGGAATGTTCCACATTGATGCAAACAGAACGGATCACGCCTGGCCCTACAATGGTGGGTTGAACACCAAAAACATTGATCGTAGAGTTGACTGGATTCCCCCCGTTTGGTATGTTGTAGTCTGTCTGGTTTGTAAACGTGGGCGGTGGCGGCACCGGCGTTGGCACCGTAGCATTAAGTTGAACGGGGGTATTGGGCAAACAGGTCGAAGTATCGGCAAGCGGGGGCGGCAGCAGTATCTTGTCGCGGATAAAAAGGAATACCGTATCACGGTTGCAAGGGTCCACCTGCACAGAAATACCAATGGATTCGGGTATTTCGACAATGCCATCCTCGAAAGCGTTAATGGGTATGGTAATCGTAGATTGTCCTGCCGGGATAATCAGATTGTTCGGAATAGCCTGATAATCAACGCCCGGTGTAGCGGTGCCAAACACGTTATAAACGATTGAGTAATTTTGCGCGCGGATTTCGGGCAAGGTAAACGTAACCGAGCCTGGCACACAGCCTTCCGCGATCGTGCCGTCTGCACTTACGGTAGCAGCATCCACCAGCAAAGAACCGGTACCAAAACTTTTCGCCTCCAAAAACACCCCAGAATCGTACGCCGAGTCGCCCACATCCGCAATAGCGAGTTTAATGGTGTATGGCTGACAAGGTATCACGACCGCCATGGCCGTGAACACATCGGTAAAGCCATCGTAAACGGGCTGGTTCGAGGAGCCTACATTGTCATTATAGTATTGAACATTTAGGGGCGGGCAAGGGGGAGCGCTGGGATTGCTGGGATGAACATTGTTGATGCTCACCGGCAACATCGTGCCCGGCACCCTGGCTATATTGGTAAAAACAGGGTATCCTGGCCCTTGGATAAAAAACCCAAATACATCATTGAAAGAAGTGCATGCGTATTCTGGATACTCCTCCGATGCAAAACTATAACGGAATCGAAGCGTATCCGCGTTCGGAACAAAGGTGATGGTGTACACTGCCACGTCGTTGAGTACATCCGTGGCGATCAGTTCGAGACTGGCCTCTAAAGAGCCGCCAACGTTGCCATTGTTGGCGAAAGTCCCTCCGACCAGTTCCGCTTCGTTGGCAAATCCGCTCGTGAGCACGATGCCCCGTTCAATGCCAAGCGATTGAGTGCCGCCAGAAAAATACCCGACAGACCGGGGGTCGCCATTGAATTGGATGTTGGTGACCTCTACCCCAGCTCCGAGGAACACATTGGAGATAAGGCTTGAAGGATTGTAGGGCCCAGACACAACATCTGTGACCTGAAGGAATTGCGCTTTGGAAGAAAAAGGCAAGGCAAGAAGACAAAGGGCTGCCAGCAGTAGCGTTTGCGTTGGGCGAAATGAACAGTTCATCCGGTGTGTAAATATTGATTGGTTAATAAATCCTGTGACTTTTGCAGGAGATTATAGGCCAGTAAACGGGAGATTTAAACGGATTAGAAGTTTGCCCGCCGAAAAGTAGCGTCTTCTTCTAATGCGGAGTACTATCAGGGCCTTAAAAATTCTTGTGAAGATACAGCGCCGCAGCAAAACGATGCAAAGTCTTCCTTGAAAAGCAGCCTAAAAGAAAAAACGCAGGCTCCCCGTAAAAGGAAACCTGCGTCGTGGCTCTTGTAGCGCGGGGGAGACTTGAACTCCCGACCTCGCGATTATGAATCGCGCGCTCTAACCAGCTGAGCTATCGCGCCGTGCTTTTTCAAAAGCGGGTGCAAAGGTAAACCGCTAAAACTTTTCTGCAAAGGAGTGGGCAAAGATTTCTGTGACTTTTTAACCGTATACCCGTTTACCCGCCGAAGCCTTCCTGCCCGCCAAGTCTTGGCAGGCGGGGGCGTAGGGGGGCAAACCCAGATGCTTTCAGCTAAGCACCCGAAAAACACAACTTGTATACCTCACGCTGCCTGATTTTGTGCATGCCGATGTCGGCAATCATTTCAAAATCAATTGGATCAATCATAAGTAATCACAAAAATCAAGCGAATCACAGTATAACTTACTACTCCCTCGCCACCTCCACCCGATACCCCTCCTTCCGCAACAACGCCACCACCCCATACTTCCCACCGAGGTGCCCCGCGCCCACGGCAAAAAGCGTCGGTTTTTCGGCCATCATTCGGCCCATCACGGGTATCCAGTTCAGGTTGCGTTTTTTTAGCAAGATGTCTTCGTACTGCCCCATGCCGCTGTCCTCGCCAATCATGGACTGCATGGCCGTGATATCCTGGTCGCGGTACATCTGAAGCATCTGATCGAGTTGGCCTGCTTGCGTGCTCGATGTATCCACACTTCGCAGGTTGTCCACCAGCATTTTGGCCTGAGCGGCATAAGGGATGCTGTCGAACACCGACATTTGGAAAGCCGCCGTTTCGAGGCCGGCTGATTCTAGCCTGCGGTTTTTGCTGATGCGATACAATTCCATTTCCACCGAGGTTATGGCGCCGCCTGCTGTTGGGCCTCCTTCGTCAGAACTAAATAAAGTGCTGAGAAACATCGGTTTCATCCGCTCAAACATACCGCTCGGCAAACCCTTTTCGGCCATTTTGGCTTTCACCAATTTGTAGTCCTCGGCATTCAAAAGGTCTTTCAGCGTTTTTCCGCCAGCCATGAACGACTTGGTGATCAGGCTCATTTGGCTGGCAAGGTTCGTCATTTCCTTCATGTCAATCTCAAACGTCACGCGACGCACATTGTCCAGGCCCTCGCGGATCGAGCCGGGGAGTTCAAATTCGTTTTTCGGGATGATATGGATCGTCCCGTAGAGGTAAGAAGGCTTTTTCAGCCCTTTGCCGCTGATCTTCCAGGCCAGTGATTTTTCGGTTGGGACGATGTTTTCCGGGGTGTAACTAACCGCTTTTTCAGCGGGCTTACAGCCGATTGCCCCCAGTATAAAGGTGGCAAGAAATATTGCTAAGTTTTTCATAGTCATGTAGGACGAAATTCATTTCGTCATTTTGGTTGGGCGAAATTCATTTCGCAAGTTTGCTAACACGAAATTCATTCCGTTAGCTGAAATGGCACAGGCGAAATGAATTTCGCCCTACCTGAGCCTATCCGATGATCGCACCAACGCCTCGTCTTTTTTAATGGCGCGGTAAGCCAACATGAGCAAAGGAATGGCCACCAGCGGGAAGGCGCTCCCAAGTGCCAAATGTGCCTCCGCTCCTTCCGGCAACTTCTGGGCATAATAGTAGCCAAGTGCCGCGAATAAAGCCGTGAATAAAATGGTCAAAATGGACATTCCGCCGGCCAAACGCATTTGACGAGGGCGGTTTTTATAGAGAAATATGGCGTAAATCGAAAACACCGCCGCGAAAAGCAGACTCATCCCACCCGGAAATTCTTTTACCCAATAGCTGCCGTCCGCAAAAAAATTGTCTCCAGTGGCGGCCAGTGCGGTAGGGTCACCAGAAGCCGTGGCCAAAGGGAAGAACATCGGACTAGCCAAAACAGCGGCTGCCAAAAGCAGGTAAATGGTTTGAATACGTTGAATCATCGTGTATCAAATTTGGTCGGCAAAGATAGTATTAACCCTCCAAAAACGGCTGATACATCATCAGCGCATGATTTTCAGCCACCCAGTCTTCCCGGAGCAATTCACCCGAGACAACAGAAAACACACGACGGGCAATTCGGTTGTGGCGAGAATAGCCACCATTGGGCTCGTGGCGGATAAGGTGTTCTTTTTCAATCACTTCGTACCGCTCTGAATGGGGTTTATCAGAACAGATTTCACCGTGCAGCTGCGTTTCAGAAAGCCAAACACGAACTTGGAAAGGCCGGGGCGTATCATTTCGGAGTTGCAGGTCAATGTAATTATAGGCCAAAGTCGCCCCAGATCCAAATGGCAACACCCGGGCCTCATCGGGGAACACATCGTAACTGTGCCTCCAGCGCTCGGTCACCGTGAGCGGGCTGTGCAATGCCATCCAATAAAGCAAATTGCCCATTTGGCAAAGTCCACCGCCGATGCCTTTGGTCAATTTCCCACGCTCGAGTACAAGCCCTTCCAGGTATCCTTTTCGGGCGCTCGGCGCGCCTACGGTTTTCCAAAAAGAAAAGGTTTCACCCGGCAGGATCAGCAGGCCATTAATCTTCGATGCCACCAGTTGGAGGTTGGTCACTTTGTTGTGCTGTAGGTACATCTCAACGTCTTTCAATGGCCGAATAAGTGGCGTATTGTGCTGAAAGACAAGCGCTGGCAAAAGGATTTCGCGCTGGCGGGCAAATTTCGTTTTGCCGAAAAACCATTTAGCCCGGCGCTTCCAGATGTAAAAAACACGCCCCAATCGGCGACGAAGTTGAGCCATGTTGAGGGCAAGGATTTGGTTGCTGGGCAAATTTCTGAAAATTTCTGGGAAAAATGTGGGATTCTGGAGAAAAGGGAGGAGTACTTTTGCAGAGTGACAAATCCAATGAGAAAAAGGAAAGTTGGCAATCAATTGGTTCGTGTCAATCGGCCCAACGTTGTCTATTATCAAATTACATTTCACTCCAATGCGCAAAATCCTACCCTTCCTCCTCCTCTTCACCTTTTCAACCGCCTTTTCCCAATCCTTCAAAGTGATTGGCTACCTGCCCTACTACCGCTTTAGTTGGCTGAATGACATCGAGTTCGAGCGACTCACGCACGTCAACATCGCCTTCGCCAACCCGGATGCGAATGGCAACCTCTCAGTAGAAGGCACTAATATTACCACAGCTGTTGCCAAAGCCCATCAGAAGGGCTGCAAGGTGTTCATTTCACTCGCTGGCGGATATCTTACGCCTACGAATGAAGCCAATTGGAACAATCTTGCCCTCCCTGCCAACCGCCCTGCTTTTATCCAAAAAATCGTGCAGTACGTACAGGCAAACAACTTTGACGGGGTGGATATTGACCTGGAATGGCAGTATGTGGAAACCTGGTACAGCCCATTCATCCTCGAACTGAAAGCGGCCCTTGCCCCCCTCAATATCCCACTCACGGCGGCTTTGCCGGGCAATTATAAATACCCCCAGATCACGGCCTCGGCTTTAGCTGCCTTTGACTGGGTCAACATGATGGTCTACGACCTTCGTGGCCCTTGGGACCCCAGCAATCCCGGCCAGCATTCGCCTTATTATTGGGCGGAAGATTGCGTAGATTATTGGCAAAACCAAGGCGTTTCAAGCCAAAAATTGACGCTTGGCGTGCCTTTTTACGGATATGACTTTGGGGTTGACCCGGTGGCCGCTTTTAATTATCGCGGCATCGTAAGCCAAGACCCCGCCAATGCTTACCTTGACAACGTAGGCCAAAAATGGTGGAACGGCATCCCGACCATCAAAGCCAAAACTCAACTCGCGCTCGACAAGGTGGCGGGCATTATGATCTGGGAAATCGGGCAAGATGCTTTTGGGGCAAACATCCAATATTCGCTGCTTCGAGCGATTGGCGAGGTGGTGGACGCGGCTTCGGTGAGCATTTCGGAAACCAATCCGATGGCGCTTCGGGTATTCCCCAATCCTGTGCGGGAACGGCTTACCATTCAATTGTCTGAAGCGAACGATTATCGCCTGATAATCACGGATATGCAGGGCCGAATTATGCTGGAAAATTCTTTTGTGGGCAATGATTTGGCAGCGGTCTCTGTTCAGGATTTCCCGGCAGGCATGTATGCTATCTCAGTGTACACGAATGAAGGGGTGCGAACGGGTAAATTTGTGAAAGTGGAATGAAAAATTCCCTACTCCACCACCACCAAATACTTATTCTTCTTCCCGTTTTCCACCATCAAGTATTTGCCGTGCAGCAAGTCTGTAGAAGTAATAACCACGCCCAAATCGGCGATTTTTTGCTTGTTGACTGAAATGGTATTTGCTTGAACGGCCCGTTTCGCTTCGCTTCGGCTTTCCAGAATCCCAGTCGTTTCGGAAAGGAAATCAAGGATATTCAAGCCATTTTGCAGGCTTGAAAACGAAATCTTGGGCGAAGGGATTTCCTCTGCCACTTGTGCTAAAGTGCTGGCATCAAGACTGCGGAGCGTATCTGCATCCGCCTTTGGATCAAAAAGTAGTTTTGACACCGCCAACACCGATTCGTAGGTCTCCTGGCCATGAATGCGCACCGTGAGTTCCTCGGCAAACACCCGCTTGATTTCCTGTGCAGACTGCCGGGCTTCAATGTTTTCAATTTCTTCCCGATTTTTAAGCGAGAAGTAACGCAAGAATTTAGGCAAATCCCTGTCGTCGGCGTTGAGCCAAAACTGGTAAAATTTATACGGGGTGGTCAGTGTCGGGTCGAGCCAGATATTGCCCGATTCGCTTTTGCCAAACTTAGACCCATCCGTTTTCATGAGTAAGGGCGTCGTGACGGCAAACACTTTTGCCTCGTCAATCTTGCGCGCCAATTCTACCCCGGCAGTAATATTGCCAAACTGATCGGAGCCACCCATCTGAACGGTGACGCCGTGGTTGCGATGCAAGAGCACAAAATCGTAGCCCTGCAACAACTGGTAACTAAACTCGGTAAAAGAAATCCCGGTCTCGCCTTCGATGCGCCGCCGAACGCTTTCTTTAGACATCATGTAATTGACTGTCAGGTACTTGCCCACATCGCGCAGAAAGTCCAACACATTCATGTCCTTGTAAAAATCGTAGTTGTTCAGCAAAAGCGCGTGGTTGGGCGTAGCCGGGTCGAAATCAAGCAAACGCTTCACTTGCTCAGCCTGATGCGCCATGTTGCTGTCGAGTTCCTCAAAACTTTTCAGGTCGCGCTCCTTGTCCTTGCCGCTGGGGTCGCCGATACGCCCGGTGGCGCCTCCCATGAGGACAACCGGTTGGTGACCAGCGCGTTGCAGGAAGCTGAGCAGCATGATTTGGACGTAATTGCCCAACTGCATGGAGGGTGCTGTGGGGTCGAAGCCGATGTAGGCTCGCACCATACCTTGATTGAAATGTTCTTCCACGCCCGGCGTGAAGTCGTGAATGAGGCCGCGCCAGCGGAGTTCTTCGAGAAGGTTGAGATTGGCTGCCATATTAAATTTTGGATTGGTGCAAATTTGGGTCAGGCCGCAAAATTAAGATTTGTGCGGTAAAGACTTGGCATACAAGTCAAACTTCTAAAAAGTTTCAATCTATAAAAAACTTAACCTCGCTGTTGGGGAATTAACCGTGTGGGACATGAATGAAGGGGATAAGACACGGATTTTAATCTTGTTCAGGGAAAAGTCCGTGTCTTATCCCCTTCATCCGCGTTCCACAACTACATTACTCCCATCCAATCAAATGACGAAATGACGACTAATGACCCAATTCACCCCACTCAACCCCCTTTCGCAGCCATCCCAAAGTCTCCGCTTCCGGGCTTTCGGGGGCTGGTTGGAGATTATAGGCCCACTGTGCGGTGGGCGGCATGGACATAAGAATGCTCTCCGTGCGGCCATTGGTTTCAAGGCCAAATTTAGTGCCGCGATCCCACACCAAATTGAACTCCACATAACGGCCGCGCCGCAACATTTGCCAGCGTTTTTCGCGTTCGCCAAATACCCGGGGCGCCGCACGGAGCAGGAGTTCTGTGTACGTTGGTGCAAAGGTTTCGCCTACTGCAAGCGCGAATTCAAAGAGTTTCTCTTGCGAAAAACCCGTTTTTTCGTCGAGATAATCAAAGAATATGCCCCCGATGCCTCGGGTTTCCTGACGGTGTTTCAAGAAAAAATAATCGTCGGCCTGCCGCTTGAAGTCAGGGTAAAACGTGGGGGAAAACCGATCGCAAGTATCGCGCAGTTGTTGGTGAAAGAACTGCGCATCCGCGGGTACGACATAGTGCGGCGTGAGGTCTATACCGCCCCCAAACCACCAGCGCTCGCCGCCCGCCGTCTCGAAATACCGCACGTTCATGTGAATGATCGGCGCCATTGGGCTGTGCGGGTGAAGCACAATAGAGACCCCCGTGGCGAAAAAATCCGTGGGCGCGAGGTTCATGGCTTTGGCAGTGATTTCAGGCAAAGGCCCGTGCACAGCAGAAAACATGACCCCGCCTTTTTCGATGGTCACGCCTTCCAATACACGGCTCCGCCCTCCCCCACCCTCGGGCCGCAACCAATTGTCTTCCAAAAACTTACCGCCGCCATCGGCGGATTCGAGGGCGCGACAAATGTCGTCCTGCAACTGGCGAAAGCGCTCGGCGATTTGTTCTTTGTTGATCATGGTGTTGATAATTATAAACTGTGGGGTAACTGTTTAGGATGGAACACGGATGACACAGATTAGACACGGATTCAAAGCAACAAATCCAAAATCACCATGGTCCCAAAAAACAAACTCGCGATGCCATTGGTGGTGAAAAACGCCATATTCACACGGCTGAGGTCGTTCGGTTTTACCAAGAGGTGCTGATAGAGCAAAAGGAGCAGGAAAACGCCCGTGCCAATCCACAGCAGCCAGCCAGTTTGGGGCGCTACAGAAACCAGGTGGCGGGCCGCCAACACCATCAACACGGCGGTGCCGAGGTGCATCCACGCTGATATGCGAAGGGCTTGTTTTTTCCCAAAAAAAGCGGGCAAAGAGTAAAGGCGCTGCGATCGGTCAAAATCTTCGTCTTGCAACGCATAGATGACGTCAAATCCTGCCACCCAAAGCAGCACGGCCAAACCGTAAAATATGGGCAACCAGTCAAAATGGCCCGTAACGGCCAGGTACGCGCCCACCGGGGCAAGGCTGAGCCCGAGGCCCAACACCACATGGCACAGCCAGGTAAACCTTTTGGTGTAACTGTAACCCAGCACAACAGCCAAGGCAAACGGCGAGAGCCAAAAGCACAGCGGGTTGATAAACCAGGTAGTGGCGATAAACAACAGACAATTGACCGTTACAAATGCCAGGGCGGCCTTTGGGGCAATAATACCTGCGGGGATTTCGCGAACCTTGGTACGCGGGTTAACGGCATCAATGTCGCGGTCGAGCCATCGGTTGAAAGCCATGGCAGCGCTTCGGGCAAATACCATGCAAAGTACTACCATCAGTAGTTTTTGTCCATTGAACCCGACTCCGGCTACCGTAGTCCCGACGAAAAAGCCGACGAGCGCGAACGGCATGGCGAAGATGGTGTGGCTGAATTTTACGAGGGAAAGGAAGTTTTTCATCGGCGGCAAAGGTGGGGAAGCTTCGTTCAATTATTGTAAAGAAAAATTGAATTACAAGAGTGGTTAAAGATTCGTTTATAAGGTTTCAAACAGGACTTTTGTGTGTGGGGAACATAGTACCTTTGCAGTAATGTTTCGCTCTCCGAGAAACAATATGTTACTTCCAATTTTTAAGCAAATCAATTGTTTAATATCATGAAAACACAAATTAAAATAAAGGGGCAAGCCAAACTATTTGAAAACCCGATTTTAGAGTTTTTTACCAAAACCTCGCTTCTTGAATCCACCATTAGTTCGGTCATTGTCTCCGGCCTTTGTATTTGGGCCGGCTTTTTGCTGGAAGCCCAAAGCTCAACATCAAAGGTTGTGCTTTGGTTTATAGGGGGTATGGCTGCCTGGTCATTTTTTGAATATGTGTTGCACCGGTACTTGTTCCACATTGCCGAAAACGCCTTTAGGGGAAGCAGGCGGCTGCAGTATCTGCTCCATGGGGTACACCACGAATACCCCAACGATGCGCAACGCACCCTGTTGCCTACCCTTCCCAAAACACTCTTTACCATCCTTTTCTTTGGGCTTTATTTTTTGATTTTTGGAAACTCAGGTGCATTTTTCACTTCGGGCTTTATGATGGGTTATTACCTGTATTCGCTCATGCATTACAGCATCCATCGCTTCAAAGCGCCTAAATTACTGAAGCCACTTTGGGAGCACCACCACCGCCACCACCACTTGAATGACGATCTGGCGTTTGGCGTATCATCCACCTTTTGGGATCGGGTGTTTAAAACCATGCCCCCTCAAAAGGCGGCACAAAAAGTAGCAGAAGTTCGAAAAACCACCGAAACTCATGAGGTAGCGGACCTTTAATTCCGCGTAAAAAGTCTGGCGGTAACTTATATCTGCCACAAAAATTCATATTAAATGGGCAAGATTCACGCTGCAATAACAGGTGTACACGGCTGGTTGCCAGAAACCAAACTGACCAATCAAGACCTTGAAAAAATGGTGGACACCAACGACGAATGGATTCAATCCCGCACAGGCATCCGGGAGCGCAGGATCCTGAGAACCCCTGGTTGGGCCACCTCCGACATGTGCGCAGAAGCTGTAAAGGGCCTGCTCGAAAAGACGGGGCTCAAGCCAGGTGAGATTGACATGATCATCGTGGCTACAGTAACCGGAGACATGGTTTTTCCAGACACAGCTAACACCGTTTGCGACAAGGTAGGGGCAAAAAACGCCTTCGGTTACGATATCAACGCGGCTTGTTCCGGCTTCCTTTTTGCGCTCGCTACCGGAGCGCAATTTGTTCAAAATGAAACCTATAGCAAAGTAATCGTGGTGGGCTCCGACATGATGTCGTCTATCATTGACTACACGGACCGCAACACTTGTGTCATCTTTGGCGACGGCGCGGGCGCCGTGCTTTTAGAGCCCCGCAAAGACGGCAACGGCATCCTGGATTTTGTGCTTCGGGGCGACGGCTCAGGTCGAGAACTTCTACACATGAAAGCAGGGGGCTCGCGCAAACCACCTTCTGCTGCGACCTTAGCCGCCCGCGAGCACTACGCTTGGCAGGACGGGAAACGCGTGTTCGTTCACGCCGTAAAAGGAATGACGAGTACCTGTGAAGAAGTGATCCGCCGAAACAAAATGACTACCGACGATGTACAATGGATCGTACCGCACCAAGCCAATATGCGCATCATCACCTCCGTGGCCGAGCACCTGCACTTCCCTCTGGAACGCGTGATGATCAACATTGAACGCTACGGAAATACCACCGCAGGTACGCTCCCGCTCTGTCTGTGGGACTACGAAAAACAGTTGAAAAAAGGCGACAATGTCATTTTGACCGCCTTTGGCGGTGGATTTACCTGGGGGGCGCTGTATTTGAAGTGGGCATATTGATTGGAGGATTGATTCGATTGGAGGATTGATCTTTCAATCAATAGACTTCACCAACAGCCAAGCCAGCACCAAGCCAATTACCACCGCCATAAAAACCAGAGCACCCGATCCGCTGCTCCGCCTGGCCAAAGGCTCATCGGTTTCAATGGCTGCTTCCTGCAAGATTTCCCGCGCCAGTGCTGCGTCTGCTGGCCGTGTGTGTAAGCGCACAATCCCTTGTAGATGAGGCAATACCGTTTGTGAAATAGCATTGGCCAAAAAGCAATGAACCCCCTCGGAGCGCAAGCGTGCGGCCGCAACTTCCGCTTCCATACTGGAATAGAATTTTGCCACGACCTCGCCTTCGCCCGCCCATTCAGGCAGTTCGTCAAAGTCAAAATCGTCGAGGATATTGGGTGGATACATGTTCAAAGTTTCAAGTAGTAAAGGCTTTTTGAATCGTTAAGAGATGGAACACGGATGACACGGATTAGACACGGATTTTATTTGCATGGCGAAACCAATCCGTGTCTAATCCGTGTCATCCGTGTTCCACCTGTCAAGCCAAAACCTTCAAACATGGCCTATGGCTTTAAAGCCGTTTTCACTACCGGCAGAAGCAGCCGCACCCATTCCGTATATTGCTGGGCAGAAGGATGAAGCCGATCATAAGCCACCAAATCAGGCTCCAAAATTCCTCGGCGCGAAACGTCGGTAACGTTTACATGTGGCACTGCATAAGACTCGGCTATGTTGCGGTTAGCGGTATTGTACTGGTCAATTTTTTGAGAGATAAGCGCCGGGTTTGAATAATTTTGACCGTAGGGCGTATACGCCCAGTCGGGAATGGAAAGCACGACCACCCGTTCTTTTCGACCACCCGCACGAGCAATAGCATATTGTAACAATGCTTCAAAATCTGTTATATAAGTCTCAAAATCAGCGTTTTGGTATTGATTGTTGACGCCGATGCAAAGGGTCACCAGACTGAACGTGCTGTCGGCCAGGACCGAGGCTTGGCTTGCGATGGCGGATTGAAGATTGTCGGTGCGCCAGCCGGTTTGGGCCACTACATGCAGCCCGGTCAAGTTAAAACCCGCCATGCGGAGACTGTCGGCGAGCTGGTTAGGGAAATTTTGCCCCCAGGGCACGCTTTCGCCTTTCGTGTAGGAGTCGCCAAGCGCCAGGATATCAATATTTTCGGGCACAGGATGGATTTGCGTTGGTATAGGTTCTTCCGACAAGCGTCGGCAAAAGAACAGTGTCGGGATAAAAAGGAGCAGCGCAAGGAATCGCATATCAGATTTTTAGGAAAAGAACAAATTGCCAGCAGAAGGGTTTTCCTCCCACAAAGATTCTAAAAATGTCATTCAAAAAAATCATCAAGCCCGTATCTATCATCCTCACGTTGATTCTCTTGATCGGCTTTTTTGTCGTTGAAAATATCCTTCCCTATTCTGGTATTAAACCAAGGCGACACAAGCCAGAAGACCTCTCTTGGATACTAACTAAAGGCGTGAAACCCGAAAATTACGGAATCAGGGCCCGTGATCTCAATATTCAGGTAAACGACAGCCTGCGGCTCAGCGCTTATCTGGTGGATGCAAACACGGATTCAACATTGGCCACGGTGGTGCTGCTGCACGGCATTTCGGCTTGCAAAGAAGTGGAATTTGAACGCGCCAAAGTGCTTGCGGACGCGGGCTACGCCAGCCTTTTGCTCGATTTGCGGGCGCATGGCCAAAGCGGGGGCGAATATTGCACGTTTGGCTATTACGAAAAAAACGACCTCCGGGTGGTGGCTGATTCGCTGGCGCGGCTGTTCCCGACGCGGCCCATGGCTATTTGGGGCGCGTCGCTCGGTGGGGCCATTGCTTTGCAGGCCATGGCTCTGGAGCCCCGGTATCGCTTTGGCATCGTGGAAAGTACTTTTGACGAGCTTGACAAAGTATCTATGGAATACGGCGCAGATTGGTTCTTCGGCCTGCGGAGCCATTGGCTAACGGATCACGTGCTGGCCAAATCAGGGCACATTGCCCATTTTGAGCCAGATTCGGTAAAGCCAGTTGTTTCGGCGGCGCAGATCCATCGCCCCGTGCTGTTCATACATGGCGACAAAGACGCGCGGATCCCGTTATGGTTTGGGCAGCGCAACTATGAAGCCTGCCCTGCAGTGGGCAAACGCTGGTACATTGTGCGGGGTGCAGGCCACAACAACCTTTGGAAAATAGCAGGGGATTCGATGCGCCAGGAAGTGCTCCGATTTTTAGGGGAACAAAGTGGGGGCTGAATGTATCTTTGGGGGTCGTCCTTTAACCCACGACTTCAGTCCAATGGTGTTAAGTTAAGTGATCGTGCACGACTTAAACCCACGACTTCAGTCGTGGGCGTTCCAGGCTTTGATTCGCTGAACCGATTTATCGGTTTCCTATTTAAAACCGATAAATCGGTTAATGTAAACTCACATCTATTATTCCCACGACTGAAGTCGTGGGTTGAAAAAATGACATTGCCCCCCCTGATGCGTCCATTTTTCTTCTTTGTTTGCCTCCTTTTTTGTTCAAAAACTACCCTTTTCGCCACCCACATCGTGGGCGGCGAGATCACCTATCGCTGCCTGGGCAACAACGCCTACGAGATTACGCTCACCGTGTACCGCGATTGTTACAACGGTGTCCCGAACTTTGACAACCCTGCCCCGATCGGCATTTATGTAAATAACGTGGACACCCTTTTCAGAACCTTGTTACCGCCATACAACAGTGCCACGAACGACACCCTGCCCATCCTCCTGAACGACCCTTGTTTGACCCTTCCACCCAATGTTTGCGTCCACAAGGCCACCTATCGAACTACCACGATCCTGCCCTTCAACCCAAACGGCTATATCCTTGTCTATCAACGCTGTTGCCGCAACAAACTCATTCGGAACCTGCCGGACCCGCTGAACACGGGCATCTCCTTTGTGGCCGAAATTTCTGCCGAGAGCCAAATGGTTTGCAACCGTGGCGCGACTTTCAACCACTGGCCACCCGTCGCCATTTGTGTGCACCATCCCATTGATTTTGACCACAGTGCCTCCGATGCTGACGGCGATTCCCTCGCCTATCGGCTTTGTACGCCTTACAACGGCCCCGATTCACTGCTCCCCGCGCCCAATCCGCCTTACGCCCCACCCTACCAGGAATTGCTCTGGCTCGACCCGCCCTACAACCTTTCCAATATCCTCGGCGGCGACCCGCTTACGATTAATCCATACACGGGTTTTATGACCGGAATTCCAGACATGATTGGCAATTTTGTCGTGGGCGTTTGTGTGGACGAATTCCGCAACGGCGCACTGCTTTCCACCACCCGCCGCGATTTCCAATACAACGTAGCGGATTGCGGCGAACCAAACGCAGCGTTTTTCCTGCCCGAAATCTTGTGCGACACGCTGAGTGTCCTGTTTGTGAACAAAAGCACCAATACCAACTTCTTCCGATGGTATTTTGACTGGGGAAATGACCTGAGCCAAACTTCAAGCGATTTCTCACCTACCCACACTTACCCGGACACGGGTTTATACACCGTGGCTTTGATCGCTGCGCCCAGTTTCCCATGTTCGGACACGTTTTTTCAGCAAATCCATTTGTTGGAAACCATCGGCCCGCTCACAGCCACAGCCACGCCGGAAGAGATCACGGCGGGCGATACATCGCAATTGAACGCGGATCTTCCCGAGGCCCTCAGTTACACTTGGGTGCCGACTGGAACGCTTTCTAACTCCAACATTCCCAACCCTTTAGCATCGCCCCTTACCACCACCACTTACACCGTGACGGCTGTTTTGCCCAATGGATGTGAACGCTCTGGAGAAGTGACGGTGCGCGTCGTCCCACCACCCTGCGAGGAGCCTTTTATATTTTTTCCCACGGGTTTTTCGCCCAATGGCGATGGGGAAAACGATGCCTTGAAATTGGAAGCCAGAGTCGAGCCCGCTGAACTCTATTGGGCGATTTATAACCGCTGGGGCGAAAAAATCTTTGAAACCACCAACCTCGACGATGCCTGGGACGGCACTTTCCGGGGACAAGCGCAGCCTGCTGAAGCGTACGGGTATGTGCTGCGGGTGGTGTGCAGGGAGGGGCAGCCTGAGTTGTTTAAAAAGGGGAATGTGACGCTGTTGCGGTGAACCCACGATTTGTCATGTCGTAACGAAGTGAAGACAACTACACAACCCAAGCTACCCGAAATACCCTTAGCCAAGAGAT
>JANMME010000102.1:0-3938 GCA_031373015.1 Saprospiraceae bacterium | reverse complement strand
AAATAACGCATGAATTGGGGTGACAAATTTTTACTTTGTCAAGGCTGGAGGAGGGCGCAATGCGGGACATTTTAACCGACGAACAACGCAGAGAAAGGAAAAATTTGGCCGCCACATTCGTGCGTTATTTGCCGGACGCGGCACTAGTCCGCAACAGCCGTCACAACTCCCCCATCGCCCTTTCCAAATCCTCCCAGAGCCAAGCCGCATCCTCCAAGCCGATATAAAACCGCACAAACTGCCAGGGCATGGGCGGTGCACTGCGTCCGGGAATATTATAAAACCCGATCGTGGGAATAATGAGGCTCTCGTGGCCGCCCCAGCTCACCCCCATCAGAAACCGCTCCAGCCGATGCACAAAGGCTTCCATTTTTTCCATCGAATCGGTTTTGAACTGCACGGAGAAAAGCCCCCCACAGCCGCGCATTTGGCGTTTGGCCAGTTCGAGTTGCGGGAAGGAGTGATGGAACGGATACCAGATGCGCTCCACTTTTTCGTGGCCGTCGAGTTTTTCAATCAGCCATTGAGCACTTTCGGAGCTTTTTTGCAAGCGCAGTGGAAGCGTACGCAGTCCCCGAATCACCAAGGCCGCATCGTGAGGACCGAGGATACCGCCCAGCGTCATCAATTCGGATTCGAAGATTTTTTTCACCATTGCCTTGCTCCCACAGAGCACGCCCACGACTACATCTGAGTGGCCGTTGAGGTACTTGGTGCCAGAGTGAACCACTACGTCAATGCCGAAAGCAGCGGGGTTTTGGTAAATGGGCGAGCTGTAAGAATTGTCAATGATGGTCACGATGCCGCGCGATTTGGCGAGCGTGGCACAAGCCGCCAGGTCTTGACATTCATAAGTCATCGTGTTCGGGCTTTCCAGGTACAGCACCGTCGTATTGGGGCGCAATGCGGCTTCGATCTCCTGCATATTGGTGCCGTCCACAAACGTATGTTCCACCCCAAAGCGCGACAGGAATTTGCGCAGCAACGCAGAGGTCCAGGAATACGGGCCTTGTTGGCACACGACATGGTCGCCCGACTTTACGTTTCCGATGACAGCAGCTGCCACGGCACCTGCCCCACTGCTAAACACGAGCGCATCTTCCGTACCTTCGAGGGCTGCGAGTTTTTTGCGCAGGATCTCGACAGTCGGGTTGTTGCCACGTGTGTACACGTGGTTATGCAATTCGTCGGAAAACGCTTCGCGGAAAGCCGCTAAATCCGGAAAAGCGAAATTGCTAGACTGGATAACGGGCGGAGAAATGGCCTGAAAATAATTTTCGCGGTCTTCGCCAAGGTGGGTGAGGATGTCGGAGAGATGGGGCGGGTTTGGCTTGTTCATATTCAAAATGTTTGGCGTAAAGAAGTGACACTTTTTTAAAAAGTGTCACTTCTACCCATCTTCTGCCGCCAATTGATTTATCAATGGATTGGCATACATCTTCAGCAAATATTCGCGTCCCAATCCTGCTTCATCATGGGTTAGCAGTTTGAACCGCTGATCAAAATAGGCCGACACTTTTTCCAGATCTTCACTGGAATAGTAATTTCTGAACGCATCGGTTTTGGTCAGCAGATCTTGGGCCACATAATTAATGGGACGCAATTTGTAATGGTGATGAATCTTTTGGTCAATCATTTCAGCCAGCAATTCCAGTTGCTTTTTAGAACTTGGGATTGTGTCAAAAGCATCCAATTCTGTATCAAAGGGTGTTGAGAAATGGAAATGGACAGCTCCTTTGTAGCCTTTCAAGCCCAAGAGCATGTGCTGTACATCTTCTTCAAAGGTTTTTTTGTAGTCCGGATCGGCGCGTCTGTTCAAAAACTCCTGAGCCTTGAGCAGGTCGCAGGGGTCGTACTCGTAAGAGATGGCTACTGGCACTACCTTCATTCCCCGGAAATAGGTTTTAAGGTCGGTTTTTGCGCTCAGACTAAGCATTTTCACCAATCCTACCTGTGTGCGGTCATCCCCATCTTTGGCCCGGCCTTCGCGTTGTGCAATCCACACAGAATCAACCTTTTGCGTGATTTGCCGCCAGATGTATTCCGACAATTGGACGGAATAACGGTACAACTCCATGGGCGTCCCGGATCGTTTCACTACAAAACTTTTATTGATGTGAAAAATAAGTTCCGAGATGCGGTGGCGCATCAGGTTGTCGCCAATGGCGATTTGGCTGGTACTAAAACCGCTTTCAAAAAGCACAATGTTGAGAAAGGCCGAATCGAGGATGATGTCGCGGTGGTTGGAGACAAATAAGTATTGCTCGGAGGGGATGAGGTGCTCCAACCCGGTAGAGCTCAGTTGCGAAATGCTGTCTTTCTCTATGGCTTTGAAAAGGGGGTGGGCAATTTTCTCCTGAAAATCAGCCACAGAATTTACCTCGTCTTTTGCTTTCAAAATCAAGTCATTCAGCGCCGTTGGCAAAAATGCTTTCATCCCGTGGAGCAAACTTTCATAACCGAATAATTCTCGAATAGCCGCTTTGGCTTCTTCGTCGCTGTAAATGGAAGGCCCCGCTTCGTTTTGCATTGGATACAGATTTTAGGCCGCGAAAGTACGGAATGCTTGATTGGCAGGTAAGACCTCGGAGGTTTTCAGAAAAAAGTCGAGATCCTCGCGCAAGTTTTTCAAAAAGACGTCGCCCAAAAGGTTCTGTCATAATTCCTCGAAGCATCCCTCTCGTTATTTTCTCCGTAATCGTAAGACATCTGAATTTTGCCGCTTTAAAACTGTATCACTCTGCTTTCAACAACAGATAATAATGTTCAGAAAAACTGCTTTCTCAACCCTGTGCGCAATCTGCCTGCTGGCTTTTTCAGGCAACAACCTCCAAGCCCAATCCTACAACACCCTTTGGATTCCGGATACCCTTTCCGGCACGAATTTTAAACTGACGATCAAAGACACCTTTGCCCAGTTAACCCCTGGTAATCAGACCATTACCGCCGGGATAAATGGCGAAATCTGGGGCCCAACCTTGTTTTTCAACAAGGGCGACACCGTGCATATAAACGTGCTCAACAAACTGAACGAGGCAACGACCATCCACTGGCACGGGTTCCATTTGCCTGCTGTGATGGATGGCGGGCCACACCAGGTCATACCGGCGGGCACGATCTGGCAGCCTTATTGGAAAGTGACCAACAATGCCTCCACTTACTGGTACCACCCGCACCTGCACGAGATGACGATGGAACACATTACCAAAGGCATCGGTGGATTGATCATCGTACGCGATGAAATCGAGTCGGCTTTAGCGCTGCCGCGTACTTATGGCGTGGACGATATTCCCTTGATTTTGACCGACCGGGATTTCAACAACCAAAAGCAATTCGTCACGGTCCCGTATGGCGACAGCATGATGACGAATGGAACGCTGCGGGCGCAATACAACGTTCCGGGACAAATCGTGCGCTTCCGGATTTTGAACGCCGCCATTGAACGCTCGTACAACATCGGGTTTAGCGACAATCGCAACTTCTCGATTATCGGTTCGGACGGCGGCCTGTTGAATACACCCGTAAGTGTGAATCGCTACCTGCTCCACGCAGGCGAAAGGGTGGAAATTCTAGTAGATTTCTCAGGCCAAACAGGCCAGTCATTTGACCTAAAAGCCTATAATTCAACCCTTTCTGGTTTTGTACCTGGGGGCGAGAATTTTCAAAACGGCCCCTTTGGCAACTACTTGGGGCACAAGGACTTCACCATGCTCCACATCAATGTGGCTGCCCAAACCCAGAACCCAATCACCGCCATTCCCACCGTATTGACCAACAATGTGCTCTTGAATGCCGCTGATGCAAACATTACCCGTGTCCTGACCATCAGCGACAGCACGGGCGTTAGCAACCCGCCCATCTTGGGGCCCAATGCGTTCATTATCAACCACAAACTGTTCGACATCAATTACAACGAGTATCAGGTTCCACTTGGCAAC
>JANMME010000244.1:0-1904 GCA_031373015.1 Saprospiraceae bacterium | reverse complement strand
CGCACCAATGAACCCGGTGCGCCCGCGCACTTCAGGTTCGAGGGCATCGAAGCCGCCCCATTCGACAACCGGCAATTTGGTGTGTTGACAGACACCTGTCACAACCCGCTCTGCGATTGTCATGACATACACCTGTACTTTTTCCCAGACCTGCGGGTGGAAAATGACAACTGCGCATTCGCTGCCTGTGTGGACGCTGTGGCCGCCATTGCCAAGCAGAAGAAAAGCGATATCCACTCACCAGCCGCCGCACAACTGCTCGAACAGCAGCTCATGCCCGACGACTGGGCGGCGTTGCAGCAGATTTGGCGGGGCCTAAAAGCCGCCCAAATCGAGTCCCTAACCCTGTCGGAAGCGGCCAAAATAGACTTCGTTTTTGCAGACGACGACCTATCTTCGATGGTGGCTTTCGAGAAGGTGTTCTCTGGCTGCTTGTGGTTCGAGGTGCAACATCAAGGGCAAAGCCTGGTTGCCATTGACCTCTACTGCACCAACCCCAATTGTAAGTGTACCGACAGCGTGTGGACATTTTTTTCGAGAAATGACCCCAAACACCCCGTTTTCTCCATCGAATACGATTATCAAAAAAGTCAGGTCAAGGGCGACCGCACGACGGACATCAGCCTAGATGCGGCAGCAGCCCTTATCGAACAGGTGAGGGAAAAGCACCCCGATCTGGATCAAAAACTGGCGCATCGCAATCAACTGCTCCGCACAATGCGCAACAAAAGCCTGCTTTCACACCCGAAACACCCTTCGCGAAAACGCATGGCCTCCGTCAGCCGCAATGCCCCCTGCCCCTGCGGGAGCGGCAAAAAGTACAAGCACTGCTGCGGCGCGTAACGTGCCATTTTCACGATAAAAGGGTGGCATACTTACAAAGTACGCCATATTGGCCAGAATACTATCCAGTTTAAGGCAGGATGCGACTTTTGCACTTCATCAAACCACACCCACCACCATGCCACTCACCCCCGACCCCGACCGCACCCACCGCATCCTTGATGAAGTCATCGTGGACTGCAAAGACGAGGTGGAACAGCTCATGAGCTGGTATTATTACCTGTCCGACAATCTGGCATTTCCAATAGAAGCAACCGTTCGATTTGCCCTCAAAGGCGGCAAAACAGAACTAAAACCTGCCCAAATAGTAGACATTGACCCCAAATCCGAGCAGGGCAGCGCGATCCGCTTGGGCATAACGAAGCCGGGCAAACCTTCAAGGTTTCGTAAACGTTTTTCATAATCAAACTCAAACGTTTGCTTATCTTTGTAGCATGGCAGCGAAGGACAAATTTCACCAAGAATTCAGGGAGGCCCTTGAGAAAGACGGCTGGACAGTTACGCACGACCCTTACTTTCTGGAAACCGAGGAAACGGAGTACGAAGTGGATATTGGCGCCGAAAAGGTGATCGGCGCTGAAAAAGGAGGAGTGAAAAAATGATAAAAAAATAGTGCAATGGATACCAAAATAAGCGCTTACCAAAAATTGCTCACCGAACTTTTGGAAGAATACGCAGCATCGTACAACAAAACTTCCAAGGGGCCCCAAGCACAGGTATTGTGCGATTACCAGCGCAACCATTTCCAGCTAATGCGCACCGGTTGGCAAGGCCAAGACTACCGGTTCGGGGTTATCTTCCATTTCGATATCCTTGATGGAAAGATTTGGGTACAAGAAAACAGAACCGACATCCTGATTGCCCAAGAATTGGTGGAGCGTGGTGTGCCAAAATCGGACATCGTATTGGGGCTTCAACCAGCCGAGGATCGCGCTTACACGGGCTATGCTACGGCATGAGTTGTAACATCAGCCACTTTTAGGCGAACTCTGTCTATCGCAGGCGCAGTAATCGCCCCATTACGTTTTGTTCTTCATGCTCTCGACATACCGTACTGGCAC
>JANMME010000034.1:0-3092 GCA_031373015.1 Saprospiraceae bacterium | reverse complement strand
CCATCGGTGTATGGGCCAGCGCAAGCCGCAAAGCAGTGCGTACGCTGACGGGCAAAAGCGAGTCCTACAACGGCCCTTGGGTACAAGTGAGCCGCTTGGGCATGCCTTTGACCAACGAAGTGGTGATCCCAATCGGCATGAAGGACTACTGGAACAGCCTAACGCCATATCAGGAATTTGCAGACCAAACGCTTGACCCATTTTTCTACAATCCCGAACTGGCGCTTTACATGGACGACGCTTTGTTTGGCGGCGCTGTGCCAGGTTTTTCCAAATTGAGGATTCAGCGCAATTCCTTGGGGGCTTTTGACTTTGGCAATGGTAAAGATGGACTTTATGGCCTGAAAGGTTCGGCTGCAGTGGCAGGTACAGCCTTGGATGACGCCATTTTTGGCACCCTTCTGCTGCCTGGCCCAGGCAAACCCCGTTCAGTGGATCTTTGGCCTATATTCCACACAGGAGTGCCAAACGTCCGCCCTTACCAATTGGCTACGGGCAAAAACGGCAACCCACTCGCGGCTGGCAAACCGTTCATCAACAACTTTTTGCCAAACGGAGGGGACATGTTGCGCCTCAATATGGCGGTGCCTGCTACTCCACGCAACGACCCGAAATTTAGTTCTCTGGGCCTCGTAAGTGCCGCTGTTTTGGGTCTTACACAAGCGCCTTACAACACGAACACGAACATTCAATTCATCCCGAACATGGACGGTTTCCCGAATGGCCGCCGTTTGGAGGATGATGTGACGCGTATTGAATTACAAGCAGTTGGAGGCGTGGTGCTGGCCGCCATCGGTCTTTGGTACGACGACTATACCGGCGGCAGCCCTGTGACGCAAAAGCTCGTGAATGTGCTGAGTTACACGACTGAGGTAGAAAGCAACGACGTTCCGTTCCGGTCTTCGTTCCCATACGTGGCGCTCCCACACGCTGGCGACAGCGATTGCGGCGGTACAGTTGCTGATGCAGCCGCAAGTCCTGATGCATTCCTTGGAGGCTTCTCAGGCTTTAATGCAAGGATGGCGAACACCAGCAAATCAGCGGTAATGGCTACGAATTATCCGAACCCATTTGCTTCGGCCACGACGATCCGTTACGAGTTGGAAACGGCCACGGACGTGAACATTTCAGTGTACGACCGCACGGGGAAACTGGTGCAAACGATTGTAAACCAACCTATGGATACTGGCGTGTATGAGGCTTCTTTTGAAGGCATTAGCCTTCCTGTTGGCCTTTATTTTGCCAAAATTGCTACGAACGGAGGCAAAGACTTGCAAGTGCTCAAACTTATTAAACAGTAACAAGTAGGAAGTTTCAAGTAGTAAGGAAACAAGCACAGACGAGAGTGCCGGGGCGATTAAGCATCGCTCCGGCACTTCTCTTTCGTACTAGAAGTTTGGTTCATTTCATCTTCACCAATCTCCCACTTTGTGTCTGAACACCCTTCCAACTCAGCTGCCAAAAATAAACCCCGCTGGGAAGTACTGGCAAGGGTAGTCTGGTTTCAAAATCATGTAAAGTGATATTGGCGACATTTCGGCCATACAGGTCAAACAAAACAAAGTGGGGCTGTACACCGACCAATGCAGGCAGCAGTATCTGTATTTCGTCAGAAAAAGGATTGGGGCTTACCCTTGCATGCGGCAATGCGGGTAACTCGTGGATGCCAGATGTACCCACCATCACTTCGCGGCAAAAGGTGTCCGCAGCATAAGCATTACTGGCGATAAGGCAAACATGGTAGGTGCCGGGCATTCCGTAAGTGTGTACAGGGTTTGTGTCCTGGCTCATAGTGCCGTCTCCAAAATCCCAATGCCAGTGGGTAGGTAAATAAGACGAGACATCGGTAAAAGTTACTTGCAGAGGATTGAGCGTGTCTTCCAGGTCGTATCGAAAAAGTGCAACCGGATGATTGTCAATGCCCAAGGTGTCGCAGGAGGATTCGTCTATGGGGCCGAGGCGGTAGTTGGGGTAATACGAGCTGTTAGCAAAACTATAATAAGGTAATTTAATAGCCCGTTGACGTAATTTGCAATCCGTTCCTTTTCGATCTGGAAATTCTATTACATGCATAAACCTTGAACCTCCGGCCCAATTGTATAGTTTACCATCTGGACCGTGTTCAAAATGCCCAAAAAATGTTTTAATGTAAGGGCCATTGGGCTCAAAATAATCAAAATAACCATCCCAGGTTGCAATTACGGTTCGGGAAGCTGTCATATCCGCTACCTGAAGATCAAACTGCTCGATTTTTTTTAAGTTGTCTCCTACTACATAAATCAGGCGGCTATTGGGGGAAAATGCGGCAGCATATCCATAGCCATGAATATCTGGCTCTGCCGGGATAAACCGCAAATTGGACAAAAGCCCGGTACAGCGGTCAAAATCATAAATAGCAGTGCCACTGTGAATGTCATGGATGAGTAAACGCTCTCCATTGGGCGAAAACTCATTCCAGCCCCCATAATAAGTAGTATCAATGGTTGGGTTCTCTATTTCCTGTATCCAGGGACCTTGAAGCCCATCGGGGGTAGATAGAAAGCGATAAAAGCGATTGGTAAAATTATCTCCGAGCAGCACCCACCAATCCCGGCCGTTGGCATGCCGGTTGGCGCAGGCCGTTTGCAAACAACCTTCTACCAAAACCGAATCCTTAAAAACCACCTTACCCAAGCCCTGATTGGCATTCATATCTAATCTTGTGGTTAAGAACGCTGAGTGTGAACAACTATAAAGTTGGGGCAAAGGGTCAAATAGTATATGGAATATCTCTGATACTCCATTTTCAAAAGGGAGCGCGAATATTCCTTGTGATATCCGGTAATCGCCCAAACCATTTAGTCCACATGATTGCTCCCATGAAGGATTGCCCGGGCCTATATTAATAAATTCCGCTCCTTCCATCGTGGTGCTATTTTTTGTTCTAATGATACATCCATTTGTATAAAACTTTAATGCACCTTCGTAGTCCGAAATCGCAATGCTGGCATTGTTCATCCCCAAACTATCTGGTACCCTTTCAGCCATAGGTGGAAAAGTATTGAAATCAAGCGTAATGTTTCCAGATAGCGTATCATCAGGAACCCATGCAC
>JANMME010000007.1:0-11983 GCA_031373015.1 Saprospiraceae bacterium | reverse complement strand
CTTTAAGGTTGCAATGGCTGGGTAGTTGGTTAAGTCGTGCATAGATGGCACTACGGAGATATAGCCATTTTCTAAAGCCCACATATCGGTATCGGCGCCTTTGTCGCTGTTGAAAAATTCGCCGCTGAGCCAATAATAGGGCTGGCCGGCTGGGTCACGGCCCTCTACCATATTTTCAATCCAACGGGCATCGGCCTGGCGACAAATGCGGAGGCCCTTCAGTTGGTCGGCTGGAAGTTTGGGGATGTTGACATTGAGCAGCTGGCCATGCTGGAAGGGGCGTGAAAGCATGAATTCCATGACTTTCCGTACCCAGGGTTTAGCAGGGCTGAAGTCAGCGTCAAAACTGTAATCGAGCAGCGAAAACCCAACACTGCGAATGCTTTCTAGTGCTGCTTCCATGGCAGCCGAAAGTGTGCCGGAGTATAGAATGCTGATGCTGGCATTGCTGCCGTGGTTGATACCGGAGACGCAAAGGTCAATCGTTCGGTCTTTGAGCACCACATGTTTGGCGAGTTTGACACAGTCAACCGGAGTGCCGGAACTCTCCCAGGCTTCGATGCCGGGAAATGGGTTGACTTTTTTGAGTCGCAGGGGTTCATGGATGGTGATGGCGTGGCCTTGTCCGCTTTGAGGCGAATCAGGTGCCACAACAACGACATCGCCCAAGCTGCTGGCAACCTCCACAAGCGCGCGGATGCCAGGGGCTACGATGCCGTCGTCGTTGGTGACGAGTATGAGTGGTCTTGACATGGGACAAAGGTAGGCAGAGTGCTCGGAGGTTTGAAATGTGGAGCGCTTGGAAGGCAAGAAATTGATGGATTGAAACGTTTGGATATAGTTTTCGAGGGCTTTTTTGCCATCTTCCTGATTTTCAGGATGTTTTTTCAAAATTCTGCCATAACCTTGCGGTAAAATTCAATAAAACTGATACCCTTTTCACCAGCAAAAATCTTTGCCATGAAACAAATTGTCCTTTTGCTTGCTACTTTTTTTTCGTTCCAAGTCCTTCTAGCGCAAGACGTTACTTACGTTCTTTTCAACCGCGACTGCATGAGCCAGTTGGAATACCGTTACTCGTACCCCAATTTGAAGGGCGACAATGCGGTATGGGCATATTCGGTGAAGCCCAATATGTTGGAGCACTACATCTTTATGACCGAAGGAGCGGGCCATTATTCGCCCGAACTGCCCGATGGCACTGTGACTTGCCGGAACCTCGACCTTGATGACGCTTTTGTAGCGAGCATCAACCGGGGTGCTCAGCAAATGCTCATCGTGTTTCAGCGTCAAAGTGGAGGCTATTGGCTCTTGCCCGTGGAATCGGCTACACTCGTGGCCCGTAAAGCATCCAAATATTGGGTGCGGGCGAAACAAAGCTCGTTTCAGTTTGATACGCTCCGGTTGGCGAACGAACAAAACCTCGCCGTGGCAGGCTCTCCTACAGCCGCTTATTTCTCTGGGGCAAAGCTCAATAACTGCCTCATGGAATATTCGTTCCACTGCCAACCCGTGAAATCAGGTCAAATCCGCTCGGATTTCCAGTTCATCCCAAGTATCGGCATCGTCAACGACCGCACAGGCACCAGTGCTTCGTCAGCCATGGAAAATGAACTCCAATTGGTAAAAGTGAATGGGGTTGCATTGGACGATTACATTACGGACGCTTGCCCGGAAGGCTCTGGCAAGATTGCCATGTCGAAATACCAAAAGCCGGCAAACTATGGTGACGATAGTTTTGAATCCGATAAGGAGATAAGCTCCATCATGCAAAAGGAGCAGGATGATGAATCCCCTGTTGTATATTCCACGGATGCGAAAGGCATTCAATGCGCTGAACTTTGGGAACCTGGGACCCATATCGTGCAGAAAAAGGAAAATCTGCGTGCCATTGCGCGTACCTACAAGGTCAGTGAGCAAGACCTTATCAAATGGAACAAGATTCAAAATCCAGACCTTATCGAAATCTGCCAAAAATTGTGGCTCAAACCGCCACCCGCCAAGGCGGCCAAAAAAACCACCACGAACAGGGGGGTAAGGGCTCAAGGCTACGATGTCCAACCTGAAGACACCAAAACCGTCAAAATACAAAGGGCGGCCCAGTCCCAAAAAGGTTCTACAAGAAAAACATACGACCCAAACCGTCCATTAGGGTATTCCGAGGGACCTGCTGACGATGATGATTACGAATACTTTAGGTCAGCAAGAACTGGCACAGACCTTCCAATGATCCACATCGTACACCGTGGCGAATATCTTTACAAAATCGCCAAGATGTATGGCTGTCCCGAAGAGTGCATCCGCATTGCTAACGGAATGCCGCTCGAAGGCGATGAGCCGCTTACCATCGGCCAGGAGATCATCATCCCTGAATGCACTTGCACCGTTGATGGTAAAGTGCTGAAAAGATCTTCTGCTGCAGCAAAAAAGCCCACGGTGAATAAGCAAAGCTCCAGCACTGATAGAAGACAAGGTTACAGCCCGCCCAAAAAACGGCCAAGTATCATAGACGAACCTGATACCCCAGCAGAGTATAACTACGACGATGACAGGGTTTACAAGGATGAGGACAGGTATGAGGAAACCTCACTTTACGAAGAAGATGCTTCGCGGGATGGGGCCAAATCGAATAAGGTTCAACTCTATAAAGAACATCTGGTCCGGCAAGGCGAAACCCTTAGATCCATCGCAGCCAAATACAAAGTTGACAGCGGTAAACTTGGAAAAATAAATAAACTCAACCTGGATGATAAAGGAAATCCCATGCCCGGCAATACCTTCTTGATCCCGATCGAAGATAAAAGTGATAGCGAGGAAGAGGAGGAGGACCCTTATACCAGGAAGCCGGCCGCCAAAAAAAGCCAGGGCTACGACCCTTACAACTATGAGGATGTTGAACCTCCAGCTGGATATTCGCCCAGTACTTCAAAACCTAGAAAGAACCCAAGTACAGGGGCTTATACTCCAAAGAAACCGAGCACTACGAATAAATCTGGATATGGTTATTCTCCCACTGAATACGATGATGTGAGCGAAAGTCAGAAATATTCTGGTAAACGGCCTTACGACTCAAAACAAAAGCCTCGGGTAAATATTCTTGATGACGATCCATCAGAGGACAGATCATCAAGTGAATCATATAACACGCGTCGTGGCTACGCGGAGGATGATCGGGACGACCAAGCTGGAAAGGAGCTTGCCAAACCTAAGACTCGGAAACCCCTGACATCAGACGGCTCGACCACAGACCCTAAATCCAAGCAGCATACCGTCAAAAAGGGAGAAACGATTCAGAAAATCGCCGATAAATACAATGTTTCCCCTTACGAATTATCCCAGATCAACAACATCGCCATTGACGATTCGCTCATTCCGGGTAAAAAAATCTGGATTCCTGTCGAAGATGGCAAGTGAGCCTTTTTAATTTGAACTACACATTTCTGCCAATACAGTTCAAATCTTCAAACGCCTGCCGAAGCCTTGTCACAAAGGCTTTTTCGCCCTCGCGTAGCCACACCCGAGGGTCGTAGTATTTTTTGTTTGGCTTATCGTCCCCATCTGGGTTGCCGATCTGGGTTTGCAGGTAACCGCGTTTGGCATCGTGGTAGGCACGCACACCGTCCCAAAACGCCCATTGCATGTCGGTGTCAATGTTCATTTTCACGGCACCGTACTCGATGGCTTCGCGAATTTCCGACTGTGCCGAGCCAGAGCCGCCGTGGAATACAAAATTGACGGGTGTTTTCTCCGCAAGCCCAAATTTTTCCCGGATGTAGTCTTGCGAGTTTTTCAAAATCACGGGCTGGAGCTTCACATTGCCTGGTTTGTACACCCCGTGGACGTTTCCAAAAGCAGCGGCGACGGTAAAGTTCGGGCTGATTTTTTTCAAATGTTCGTAAGAATAGGCTACCTCGTTCGGCTGGGTGTAGAGCCGGGAAGAATCAACGTCTGAGTTGTCCACACCGTCTTCTTCGCCCCCCGTCACGCCGAGTTCGATTTCGAGAGTCATGCCCATCTTGGCCATACGGGCGAGGTATCGGGCCGAGATTTCGATGTTCTCATGTAGGGGCTCTTCCGAAAGGTCGAGCATGTGGCTGCTGTAGAGCGGGAAGCCATTTTTTTCAAAAAAACGCTCGCCTGCATCGAGCAAGCCATCTACCCAGGGGAGGATGTTCAGCGCACAATGGTCGGTGTGCAAAATGACAGGAACCCCGTAAGCCTCGGCCAGCGCATGAACATGCTGTGCCCCCGAAATACCCCCAAGGATGGATGCACGCTGGCCTTCGTTTGAAAGGCTTTTCCCTGCAAAAAAGGTCGCGCCGCCGTGAGAAAATTGAATGATGACGGGGCTTTTTACCGCAGCGGCTGTTTCCAGTACCGCGTTCACCGAGTTGGTGCCTATGACGTTAACTGCGGGCAAAGCAAAATTGTGCTCATTTGCATAGTTAAGCAAATCAGTGACTTCTTGTCCATGCAGGACACCGGGTCGAAATTGGTTCATTTATAAGTTGGTAAAAAATACTTGCCAATAAAATTTTGGCGTGGCGAAGGTAAAAACCGCCTTGGCAACCTGTGGCTCAATCTATATTTTTTTAGAAAAACACTTTTTTGTACCACATAAACCATTGATAATCATTTGTTTTGAAAATTAATAACATTTTGCGGTACACGAATGGCACGGCTTTTGGCATTATAGGATAGTCGCACAAAACCGATCGCGACCCTTTTAATATGAAAAAGAGCAAAACTTTGGTCACCATCTTTGCGCTGGCACTTCACCTTGGCTTGTTATTTTGGGCCTTCCAGCAGATGAATTGATTCACCTAATCCATGAACAAAAAAGGGACGACCGCAAGATCGCCCCTTTTTTATTTCCTAAATTTCCAAACCAAAACCCGCAACGCCAATTTGTCGCGCACCATCTTCCCTACCACCTCATCATATTTGGCATTCTCTAAGAAGTGGAGATCATTCAGGCCATGGGAATACACAAAAGCAGGTTGGAGCCTCCAGCGTTTGATCTTGATTTCCGCACCGAGGCCAAGGTCAAGTGCAAAACGCTCTTGGGAGATTTTCAGCAAATTTGAAGGGTTTTGGGCAAAATTCCAGCCCACCCGCCCACCAAAAATGACGCAGCCGCGCAAGGGGGAATCACTTCGCCGCCAGTCTGACACCACAAAATGCAAAGGCAATTCTATATCAATAAAACGGTATCTTTTAGGCCCATCAGGCCAAAAAACCACCTTGTTTTCAATAAACGAAACAGCCAGTTCTGGCTGAAAATGTAGCCAACGCCAAATTGGCTTTTGGGCAAAAACACCCATAGAAACCCCTGTTTTTGGGCTACCTGCCCCCGCTTCCAAGTCTTCTGGCCTGTGGCTGCCAAGCGGTTGAACCCCGAGTGACTGGGTTTCCAGCCCCATAAAAAAACCAAGCGCAAAGCGTTCGTTTTCTTTGCTTTGTGCAAGAATTTGGATGGCAAAAAATAGGAAAGGAAGGGTGGAGATTTTTTTCATCAAAAAAGAATCGAGCAAAAATGGTAAAAATGAGGCCCCCTCTTACGCTTTTACTCGCCTTAGCCATTTGCGGCGGCGAGATGCTTCGGCGGGTAAAAATGACGCAATGATTATCCTACCCATGACACTGATTCGCAACGGAGGGTTGCCTTTGGACGCCTGGGCACCGCTTGCTTGTGGCATGCCTGATTGGGTGGTGTTGCAAGATGCTGAACAGGCTTCAGCGGGGCAATTGCTTAAAGCATTTGACGAGGCGCTCGTATCCTTGCCCGATTCGTTGCTGAGGACCATGGTGTACAATGCACGAAAAGATTTTTATCAACGCAGAAAATTGCCTTCTGCCAATTTTGAAGAAAGTATTCAAGCCGAAAAAAAACTGGCACAACTGTTTGATGGTATTCAGAATTGGCGCAAAACACAGGAAGAAAAGCAAGCCGCCGAAGATCGCTTTGGGCAAAACCTAGCAGCCAATTACCACAACCTTCAAATCATTTCCTGCGATGAAACGCTGCAACGTGCCCTGCTTTTCGCGAGCCACGATTTGTTGGCCAGCCTTCCTTCTTTCGAGGGAAAACCCATCAATCAATTTGACAAAAAAGACCGCGCCACCGCGTTTTCACTTTTGAAGTACCTCACGAGGGCTGTGTTCAAAACCTCGCCCTTGGGGAGGTTTACCACGGTACAGGTTCGGCCCTTCGGGAACATTGACGGGGTGACTCAAAGTCGCCCCGTCAATATGCCCGGTAAAGGGCTCGATTCCAAGTCGCTCATCACGCCCAATGTCGCGCTTTTGCCCGCGATTTATGAGGTTTTATTGCGCGAACCAGCGTTTTTTCAATCACTAAGCCTGTCATTAAACCCATGCGTTATCATCGCTGACGGGAAGACTTGGAGCAGTAGGGGCTGGCTTTATTTCGATGGGGAACAGGAGGCCTTTCAGAAAATAGACCCCGATCCGGTAGCAGATTTTGTTGTGAATGTGCTTGTAGAAAATGACCGGCAATTGAGCTTTGGGGCATTGATCAAGCTTTTGGAAAATGAAGTAGAAGCGACCAAAGAACAATTACTTGGCCTAGTCAACCAATTGATTGACATCGGCTTGCTGGAGTGGCAACTCCCTGAACGGGGGCTTTCGTCGGGATGGTGTGGAGCACTTTACAACTATCTGGGTTATTTGTCCGCCTCCCCCGTGTTGACCGAGTGTGCCTACTTACTGCAATGGCTGCGCACTGCAGCCCGCCCGCTGCCATTCCAAACCATCGAAGCGGCGCAGCAGCTTCAGCGCGAGGCTGTACAAGAGGCCAAAACTTTTCTCGAAAAGCACGGTTGCGAAATGCCGCCCATCCCGCCAGAGCAGATTTTTTTTCAGGATGTGGCACAAGATATTGCGGTGGATTTGCCTTCGGGAGTGATCGAAAACCTGACAGGCCAATTGGCCGAATGTTGGCAACAAAAAGAATTTCATACGCTGCCACCGTTTCGGGCTCGGCTTTATGATTTTGCCGACGATTTCTTGGAGGATGGCGAGGAGATTGATTTTTTGGAATTCAGCCAAAGGTTCTTGGCCGAAGCTGTACCGGCGGCTTTAGCAGCAGGAAGCCTGCGGCTAAAGCCGCCGGTACAGCCACGCCATCGAGGCAAGGTGGGTGCCTTGCTCCAAATTTTTCAAGAAAACGGCCAGTACAAGGCCGTGGTGAACGCTATGTACCCCGGAGGCGGGAAATTGTTTGCCAGGTGGTTGCCGCTTTTTCCCGCAGAAGTGTCAGAACAATTGAAAAATTGGAGCGTCTCGGCTCCGCTGGCGGAAGTTTCTTTTCCATGGCAAGGCTGGTCGAACGCCAATTTTCAGCCCCCGATTTCGGATGTTTCCTTGGCAGTCCCGGATGGTCGTGTTGGTCATTTGCCTGGAGGTCGGGCTATTTTGCTTGGCGATCTTGCCGTGCGAAAAAACGATCAAGGTTTGCCACAACTCATTGATAAACAAAGCAAACGGCCTATTGAATTCAATGATCTCGGCCTAGAATCCCCGGAGACGCGCCCGCCCGTGATGCAAGTGCTTTGGCATTTGGGGGTGCCATATATCTCGTCAGAATCTTTGTTGCCTGAGGGGTATAGCAGCGTGCTGATTGGGAACGTTCGCCAACGTAGAAGGCAGGAGTTTCGATCACTGGTGCTGACGCTGGCAGCCTGGGAATTGCCGCAGGAAGTGTGGGGGAAATTATTCTCCAATGGTGAATCGCAAGCCGAGCGCGTTGGCTTGGCAATAGCGGCTTTGAAAGCCTTGGGCATTCCTCAAAGATTTTTTGGGCAGTTTACAGGCCGACGAGAGAAGCCCCAGTTTTTCGATATGCAAAGCCCGATTTCGATGCTGTTGCTGGAGAAAAATCTGCGCGGAGGGTCAGGCAATCTGCTCCTGACTGAAATGCTGCCCATGCCGGAGCAATGGCTGGGAGAGCGAGCGGCGGAGTTTGTGATAGAATTTGAGGCAGGGTAACTATCCGTGTGTCCGTGTTATCCGTGGCTCAATGGAACACGGATGACACGGATACGACACGGATTTAGGAAGGATAGCCGCTTTATTTTTTCACCAAACGAACGATTTGCTGGCCGCCTTGGGAACTGGCTTTCAAGAAATAAATCCCGGCAGGATTTGCGCTTAAATCAAGGATCGTTTTGCCCGTAAAATCTGCCACCGCCTGTTTTGCCACCAATTGGCCAGATGCGCTAAAAATTTCAAGCAACAGATGATCCGTAGGATTGCCCTGGTTTGAAACCGTCACTTTTTCAGCCGTTGGGTTGGGCGAGACGCTGATGAGAAAAGCGTCTGCCGTTGGCTGTGCGGTAGAAACCATGATGTTTTGGCCTATTAGTGCAAGATAGCCTTTTCGTCCGTCGTATGTATTAACACTCGTGGCATCAAAATTCAAACGTTCCTCGATGTGCCCTCCTACAAAAAGACTTTCTTCATCATAGACCGAGATCGTGGCAGGCCAAGCGACCGCTTCTGGACCACCAGAGATGGTTTTTACCCATATAATATCGCCGTTAGCACCGTCCAATTTTGCAAAATAGGCATCTTGCGCCCCTACTTTGGTAATGAGCGTACCATCGAAATAAATGGAATCGCGGTATTGCCCGCCGATATAGCAATCGCCCGCTTCATCCAGCCCGATTTCGCAGAAATTATAAGAAATCCTTTTTGTGCGAATGGATTTGACCCAAATAGGGTCACCCGCAGGATCTAGTTTAAGCGCAAAACTGTTGAAATTGTAAGGACTGGTCAGGTGATGATTCCCAAAATAAGTGGATTTCCCATGATATCCAATGATATAACTATTGCCAGCGGCATCCACTTCTACGTTGGTTACAGCAGAATTGTATTCTGTACCTGCCAAGTCAGTATTGCCAAAGTTTTTTATCCACAGCACTTGGCCATCGGGAGCGAATTTTACGTGAAAAATAAGTCCGTCGCCATCCACTCGGGTCGTTTGATTGGTGCCGTTAAAATCTATATTGTACGAATCATAGTTACCGCTCATGTAAAAATTGCCTTGAGCATCAATACCTGCATAATTTTCGTAGTCTACACTTTCCCCGCCCATCCGTTGTGCTAGCAAAAACTGTCCGTTCGCGCTCAGTTTCGCCCAAAAAATATCCTCCGACCCAGCGCTGACAAGGGTTATGTTGCCCAGATGAAGTTCTCCTGAAAAGGTGCCATTTATGATTACATTTCCTGCTGCATCGGTAATAACTGAATTGATATAGGCTGTTTTCGGAAGTGTTTCGATCCAGCCAAACGAACCGTCTGTACCCATTTGTGCTACAAAAACGCCCTTGCCACCAGTAGTGTCTACTAGTTGTGCACCGTAATAAAACTCGTTTGGAAAGCTGCCAATGAGGTACAACTTCTCGTGATTTTTGTCCAACCAAAGGGAATGGCCGTAGGTATAAACCGAGGAGGCACCTGCGATGGTTTTTTGCCAAAGTAAGGTGTTGCCAGCATGATTTGTTTGGGTAACAACTATGGATCCGGTGGAATTGTAATTTGATTGCCCTAAAAAATAGGTTTTGGCGGACACATTCGCCGAGAAATACACCCCGGTGTTGTCTGTTTTGGCACTGGTGACATAGCCAAGGCCGCTATCGCTGTCAAAGACGTTGGTGAAAGCGATGCCGCCCTCACTGTTTGATTTTCTTGTGGCCACTTCATAAAAGGGTGCTCCAATTTGCAACAAACTTGTCCCGCCTGCCCAACCGCTAATAAAAGGGGGCTGTGCTTTAAGGAACACTTGCTGGCCGCTGAAACCGTCAAATTTTGCTAAAAATCCGCTTTCCGCATCATCAACAGGGCTGTTCCCAAAACTGAGTGCGCCCGTTTTGTTTCCAAAAAAGTAGGCATCTCCTGATGGATCTGCAAGTATCTGGGCTTTAGAGGAGTAGCTGGGTGGTGCGCTGCCGCTTTGAGATTCGAAGGCCCAAGCGCAGCTGCCAGACACAAATTTTGCGACAAAGTATTGTGTACCTGGGTTACTAAAAGAAAATGGCCCTACAGATAAATTATTGCTATAATTTCCAGCAAGGAAAAAATCGGTTTCGTTCACCATCGAAATGGAATTTAACTTGATATCATAGCCATTAGGATTGGACGCAAGGACAGAGGCATTGTAGAAGTTTCCATTGGTCTTGTCCACTTTTGTCAAGAAAATGGCTGTGTTAGGGGTATTGAGCAGCTCATTGCCTAACTGAATCTCGTTGGAAAACAACCCAGTGAAATACAAGCTGTTGCCTTTGAGCGCCATATCAGAAAAGGTGTTGCTCGGATTGTCCACCGCCCAAACCAAATTGCCGGTGCTGCTAAATCTCCACAAATAATTAGCGCCAAGCACAAAAATACTTGCGTCGCTGTCGGCGAGTACCTTCCCATTTGTAAGCCCATTGCTTAAAAATGCACTTTGCGTCGTTAACCAGATCAGAGCTCCGTTAGGGCCAAATTTTGCCAGAAAAAGATCGGTTGAATTGGAAGATGTTAGGTAGTAGGTTTGGTTGCCAAGCTTCATGTCTCCGCCGCGAAAATGACCGAGTACCACTATATTGCCATCGGGGTCGAGCGCTACACTGCTGGCATATACTTTGCCATCTGGAGAGCTGCTTTTGAACTGTTTTGTCCAAAGCACCCCACCCAAGGGGTCACACTTGGCAACAAAACCATTGGTCTGCCCTTGTGTCGTTAAACTAGTATTGTCAAATTGAGTAGTGCCGCTGAAATCACCTGCGATAAAAAAGTTGCCTTGGGCATCGCCAACAATGCTTTGGCCGTGGTCGGCACCTGAATTTCCGCCGATAGCTCGCACCCAGTTCCAGTTGGGCGGATTGCCGATTGATTGATTTTGAGCGGAGAGATGATTGGAGTTGAGCAGACATAGAAAGGTCAAAAAGAGGATAGGATTTTTCATGATTCAGGTTGTTTGTATTTACAAATTTGTGCAAATATAAACAACCTTGAACCAAACTCCTACTTTTCTATCAACTCGATCAAGCGGTTCAAATCCGCATCGTTGTCGAACTTGACCACCAGTTGACCCTTGCCTTTTTCGTCGCGCTTGAGGTCAACTTTCGCGCCAAAGAAAGCGCGAAACTGGTCCTGGATGTTGCGCAGGTTTTCTGAGAGCGCTTTTTTCGGTTTTGCTTGATCCCCTTTTCGGCTTTCCTGGTAACTGGCGATAAGTGCTTCGACGGCGCGTACGGACAGGTCCTCCGCCACAATTTTCTGATACACCGAATTGCGAATCGCATAGTCGTCCACGCCAGCGAGGGCGCGGGCGTGGCCCATGGAAATCTTGCTTTCTACGATGCCCTGTTTGATGTCGGGGTCGCTCTCAAATCGAAGCAGACGGAGGTAGTTGGTAATGGTACTGCGCTGTTTGCCCACCCGGTCGGAGAGGTTTTCGTGAGTAAGTTTGAATTCCTCCGCCAATCGTCCGTAGGAAACGGCGATCTCCCAGGCATTCAGGTCTTCTCGCTGGATGTTCTCGATGAGGGCCATTTCGAGCAGTTCCTGGTCATTGGCGAGGCGCACGTAAGCAGGCATTTCCTTCAACCCGGCCAGTTGGCTGGCGCGGAAACGCCGCTCACCAGAGATGATCTGGTACTCTTTGTCGTGGATGCGGCGCACCGTAATCGGCTGGATGATGCCGTGCGCCCGGATGCTGGCAGCAAGCTCTTCGAGGGATTCCTTGCTAAAATTTTTGCGCGGCTGCCCGGCATTGGATTTGATGTGCGCTACAGGGAGCTGAGCGACGGTGGTGGCCAGTTCGCGCACTACCTGCTCAGGGTTTTCTTGCACGGCTTTTTCCAACTGTTTGGGGTTGCCGAGCAGGGCCTTGATGCCGCCAGTATTGAAATTTGCTTTTGCCATAAGGGTGCGTAAGTCTGCTTTTTGGGAGGGGCGGAGTGAGGTTCTGGTTTTC
>JANMME010001100.1:0-3673 GCA_031373015.1 Saprospiraceae bacterium | reverse complement strand
ATCTGCGTAACATCTGCGTAGGTCATCTGTGTAATATCTGCGTGAAACCTGCGTGACTGTCATTTTATGTAAAACACGGGTGACATTCTGGCACTTTTCCCAAAAAGAAGGCTTACTTTTGCGGGCGTTTTTGAAAATCGCAACAATTAAAATGCTCTACGACGCAAATCCGACCCTCGAAGGAGTCAAGACGATGGACGAGGCCATGCAAGGCAGCGTGTTTTTTAAAGAACACAGCGCGGTGAGCAATACACCCGGGCTGAAGCATTTTTATATCGAGAGCTACGGCTGTCAGATGAATTTCTCCGATTCTGAAATCGTGGCCAGCATCCTTGGCGACATTGGTTATGCCCCCACGCGCAACATGGAAGAGAGCGATCTGATCCTCGTGAATACCTGCTCCATCCGCGAAAAAGCTGAAGAAACTGTGCGCAAACGCTTGAAAGTGTTTGCATTGATGAAGATGGCACGACCTGGAATAAAAGTCGGCGTGCTCGGTTGCATGGCCGAACGCCTCAAGAAACAATGGCTCGAAGAGGAAAAACTGGTTGACCTCGTAGTCGGCCCTGATGCCTACCGTGACCTGCCCAATCTAATTGGCGGCGCGGAAGACGGTGGGCGCATGGTGAACGTGCTGCTCAGTCGCGAAGAAACCTACGCTGACATCAGTCCGGTGCGCCTCGACTCGAATGGCGTTACGGCTTTTATTTCCATCATGCGCGGCTGCGACAACATGTGCTCGTTCTGTGTGGTACCGTTCACCCGAGGGCGCGAGCGCTCACGGGAACCGTTCAGCATCGTGGCAGAAGCGCGGGATTTGTTTGAAAAAGGCTACCGTGAAGTCACGCTTTTGGGCCAAAACGTGGATTCTTACAAGTGGGAAAACCCCGAGTCTGGTGAGCGCGCCGACTTTGCCGATCTGCTGGCCATGACTGCTGCCATTCACCCCGATTTGCGGGTAAGATTCAGCACCAGTCACCCGAAAGACATGACAGACAAGGTGTTGCACACCATGGCTGCCCACGACAATATCTGTAAATACATCCATTTGCCCGTGCAGTCCGGCAATTCCAGGGTGCTCGAAATGATGAACCGCACCTACGATCGCGAGTGGTACATGGAGCGCGTGGAAAGAATCCGGCGCATTATGCCAGATGCCGCGATTTCCAGCGATATCATTACTGGGTTTTGCTCGGAGACGGAAGAAGAACACCAGGATACACTTTCGATGATTGAATGGGCGGGCTATTCCATGTCGTACATGTTTTCTTATTCGGAACGCCCCGGTACCCTTGCTGCCCGCAAGTACGCAGACGACGTGCCCGAAGAAGTGAAAAAACGTCGCCTTCAGGAGGTCATTGCGTTGCAACGAGCCGTTGGTTTCAGGTATAATCAGGGCGAAATTGGTAAGACATTTCTGGTGCTGATCGAGCGTGATTCCAGCAAATCTGACCAGGAGTTTTGTGGCCGGAATTCACAGAATAGCATGTGTGTATTTCCCAAACAGGAGGGCTTGAAGCCGGGGGATTATGTGATGGTGAAGATTCGGGAGGTGACGAGCGCGACGTTGTTGGGGGAGGTGGTTTAGAATTTGAAACCAATTGATTTTCAATCGTATGAGCATCAAAAATCGAAAACTTCAGGTGTTTGTTTCTTCGACTTTTACTGACCTGAGAGAAGAAACGACAGGCAGCATTGTCGCCATTGAAATTTTGAATGCATCGAAGGAAATGTCCCAGCCCACCAAATTCGAGTCCGAAATAGTATAAATGGAAAAGCACAATAAAATATCCAAATCCGACATCCTCAACTTCCTCTCGCAGGAAAAAGGGCAACTCGAAACTAAGTTTCGGGTTAGCAAAATCGGCTTGTTCGGCTCCTACGCTCGCGGCGAAGAAACAGAAGATAGCGACATTGATATCATCCTAGAATTTTTACCCCAAACTGAAAACTTATCAGAACTTAAACTTTCCCTTAAAGAATTGATTAAGAGGGAGTTTGGGAAAAATGTAGACATCTGTCGAGAGAAATATCTCAAACCGTATTACCGTAACCAAATCCTTAAATCTGCGATTTATGTCTGAAAAAGACGAGGCCAATTTGCTCGCCATCGTGGATTCAGCCGAAAAAATCCTTCGTTTTTCTGAGGAGTTTCACGATGCAGATGATTTTTACAAGGACGACAAATCGTTTGATGCGACCATGATGAATTTCGTGGTGATTGGAGAGACCGTCACTAAATTGAGTGACGGAGTTATTGATTCGAATCCACAAGTGCCTTGGCCTAAAATCAAAGGACTTCGCAATATCGTGGCGCACGACTATTTCGGTATTGACGCAGAAGAGATTTGGCAGATTATTCAAAACTATGTTCCGTCCCTTATTAGCGACATCGAAGCAATTTTAACCAAGAAAAGTGGCCAGTAATCACCTCCAATCCATAAAAGCCCGTTTCGGCATCGTAGGCTCATCGCCTGCGCTGGATGCGGCACTTGAAACCGCTACCCGCGTGGCGCCCACCGATCTGTCCGTCCTCATCACGGGTGAGAGCGGCGTGGGCAAGGAAGTCTTTTCTAAGATCATCCATGCGCTGTCAGCACGCAAGCACAACGACTTCATCGCCGTCAACTGCGGAGCGATCCCTGAAGGCACCATCAATTCCGAACTGTTCGGCCATGAAAAAGGCTCGTTCACGGGCGCCGCAGGCGAACGCAAGGGCTATTTCGAGACCGTGAGCGGCGGCACGATTTTCCTTGACGAGATCGCCGAAATGCCAAATGACACCCAGGCTTATCTGCTTCGCGTGCTTGAATCGGGCGAGTTTATCCGCGTAGGCGCGAGCAAGACCTTAAAGACCGATGTGCGCGTCATCGCCGCTACCAATGTCAATCTGGAAGAGGCCGTGCGAAAGGGCAAGTTCCGAGAAGACCTTTTTTACCGACTCAACACCGTACCCATCCGAGTGCCCTCGCTGAAAGAACGCCCCGAAGACATCACCTTGCTTTTTCGCCGTTTTGCCGGCGATTTTGCAGAGAAATACAGGATGCAGCCCGTCCGCCTCGACGAGCGCGCCGAGCTCGTGCTCGAAAACTACCGTTGGCCCGGCAATATCCGCGAACTCAAAAATGTGGCAGAACAACTCTCCGTCCTCTCCGAAGAGCGATCCATTACTGCCGAAGCTTTGCAGCGTACCATGCCCCAGCTTTTCAGCCGCCACCTGCCTGTCCCTTCGGCCGGAAACGGGTTTTCGGGAAAACAAGGCGGCGAATTTCAGGAGCGCGAACTCTTATACAAGGTGTTGTTCGACATGAAAAACGACTTGAACGAACTCAAGTCCATGTTCTTCAAACTGGTGGAAAGCAACAACCTGCGGATGCCAGAACTGGGGAATTTGCGGCAATTATCCTCGAATTTCCCCCATACTGCTGAGCCAGTTTTTGAAGAAAATGGGTATTCTCACGACGCCTCACCGCGTTTTCACCCCTTTGAAAGCGAACGGGTAAAGCCCATCATCATTGACCAGGGCAATCCTTCCACCAACTTCGACGACAGCGAGGAGGAAGATGCGCCGCTCACGATGGACGAAATCGAAAAGGATGCTATCAAGAAAACCCTCACGAAGTACAAGGGCCGCCGCAAAGAGGCCGCTGATGAACTCCGTATTTCTGAGCGG
>JANMME010001080.1:0-11434 GCA_031373015.1 Saprospiraceae bacterium | reverse complement strand
CCGTGTTCCATCTGTACATGTCATTATAAAATCCACCTAGATATCCAAAATTCTGGCTACTTTTGAGGTTCGCTTCCCTCAAAATGATACAAAAACTCTCGCTCAAAGATTTTGAACACAACATAAGCCCCGCCACCTGGTATGCTGCCGACGATTTGGTGCAGGCCGGGCGTGTGAAAAACCTCCGTGAAATAGAACGCCATTTCTGGGTGGCGCTGGTGGAGACCGACGAAGGCAACTATGAGTCGGAGGTGATGATCACCCCCCATAAAATAAAAGCCTACGCTTGCGAGTGTTTCACGGAAGGCCGCCGATTGATGTGTCCGCATATTGCGGCTACATTGATCAAAATAAGGCAGTTCTACGAACAACGCGAAGAAACCCGCCGCGCCAAAGCCGAACTAAAACCCTCCAACGAACTCACCCGGTTTACGGTACAGACTGCCCTGGACAATGCCGCGCCTGAAGCCCTCGCAGATTTTGTGCGCGATTTCGCCCGCCGTGACCGCGATTTTGCCCTTGCCCTAAAAACCCGTTTTGCAGCCCACGTAACGGAGGCCGAGAACCCCTACGCCTTAGTGCTCGATTCGGTATTGCCAAAACTCAATGCCAAAACCAAAATGAGCGAGCCTGATTTCCGCCGACTGCGCAAGGCTTTAGATGGGCTGGAAGAACAACTAGAGTTATCGCGATCGGCCCTTGACTATCGCGGTATGTTCCAAATAGCATCGGCTATATTTTTGAATATCAACCCTTTGCACCAAAAAGCAGAAGGGAATCGGCGAAACGCGCTGCTGCATTTTTGCCAAAAATCATTTGAAGCACTGGGCATCATCTACACATCCGCCCCCTCGCCAGAACTCCGCGAATCGGTATGGGAAACGCTTTTTGTCTTTGGCACGAAGAGCGTGTTTCCGCCAGAACTGGAGCGCGACGCGCTTCGTTTTCTGGGGGAATCGGCCAAGGACGAGCCTAAATTTGGCAGGCTACGCGAATTATTCGACCACACACCCTACCCTGCCCCGGCATTCATGCTGCAACTTTTTTTGTCAGCACTGGCCGTCCGCAATATGCCGCAAGCCGCCGTTCGGGTGCTCGAAGATTATTTGGGAAAACCGGACATGGTGAAGGCAGCATTTCTGCAACTGTACTACCTCCGCCATTGGGAGGCCGCCACGCTGGTCGGCGAATATTTTTTGAGCAAAAATATTTTCCAGGTTGGGCAAAGCCGCGAGTTGGAAAACGTGCTGCTTTTTATTGCCGAACAAACCGGAGACCTGGCCCGCCAAACAGTCTTGCTCCGTCAAAGGTTTCTGCTTTCAGGCAGCACAGATGTATTTGAAAAACTAAAAATAGCAGCGGCGAAAAAGTGGCCCAAGGAGCGAGACAAACTGCTGGCCGAACTCCGCAGCAAAGGCGATTTGCCCAAAACGGCTGCCCTTTTAGCCTCGGAAGCCGATTTGGAAAAATTGGCTGAACTCATTGAAAACCAAGGTGATTTGGCCCTGCTGCAACGCTACGAATCAGCGTTTTTGCCAGAAAAAAAGGACTTTATACAAGCGCGTTATGTTGCCTTTTTGGATCAATATCTAACAGAACATTTTGGTGCGCCGGCTGCACAGTACGTCCGGCTTCGGCTGTCAGAATTGCTGCAAAAGGGAGAAGAGGAGATGGTGATGCAGATCATCCGCGAACTCACCAAACGTTTCCCGGAGCGCATCAGCCTGCCAGGGGAGTTGGTGGAGTTGTTTCCCAGATCGAAGCGGAAGATGATTTGATTAATGGGCCACGGATGACACGGATTAGCACAGATTAGCAAGGATTTCTGGATGATTGCAAAAAAAATCCGTGCTAATCCGTGTCCCATCCGTGTCATCCGTGGCCTATCCCATCCTACTTCGCAAACGTCAGAATCCTATACCGAATCTGGTTGAGCATCAATTGCAAGTCCCGCGGGTCTTCAATTTTGGCTGCCTGAGCTTGTTGCCAGCCAATGTACTGACTTTTGAGCATGGTGGCCGCAGTTAAATCCTCAGGATTGGCGGCACTTTTTTCCAACAAATCCAAGGCGGCAGAGAATTCGTTGCGCTCCACCAACAGCCGAATTTGTGCGGCCGGGCCAGAAAGCGGGTCCGGCAGTTTGCGCAGTGCATCCACCTCGCGGCAAGCCTCGAACAAGGCATCAAAGTCAGCCCGGCTGGGGGCCATACACTTGATCTGGAACTGCTCGAGGACAAACTCTCGGGCATCGTCGCTGACTTCGGCGAGCATGGCAAAATTGTGGTTGCTGTTGTCGAATTCGCCCTCTATTTTGTTGATATAGTGCAATAACAGTTGCAAATACCATCGGTCGAGCCGGAAACCGAGCAGCACGAAACGGTTGGCTTTTTTCAATTTCCCCCGCAGAATATCGGGTACATTGAGGTCGCCCAACAGCGACTTCAGCACCTCGAACAAATCGTGGTAATCAAGTATGACCGAGTCGTAATCGTCTTCAAGCGCGTAGCCGCAGAGGTTATAGAGGATGGGGAAATCGGCTTTTGGCGCGTCCAACTTAATATCGGCGGTCTTGTCCTTTGCTGTGAAATAATCGAATTGGTAGGGTACGCTGTACTGTGAAAAAGCCTCCCTAACATAGCCATCCGGCGAGAGCGAGAGCACCACGGGGAATTTGATGGCGGCAATTTGACGCATCAGTTCGGCATCTGGCAACCAGTTTTTGTCAGCCGCGCAGCGTTTTACAAGCTTCTGCGCCTGGTGTTTTGAGTTTTTGTCGCGAAACATAAAAAGGTTGTCGCGCTCATAATGGTAAGCTACTTGGATCTCGGCGGATTGCTGAATGCGACGGCGAGCCATTTGGCCAAAGGTGGTCTCGGTGGGTTCGTTGTCAGTTTCCGACGTGCGGTTTCTGTAAAGCGGGATGGCCTCCGGGCCGAGCACGAGGATGGCTTCACCATCGGCGATGGATTGGGCAAGAGATTGCAAGTCGAGGGAAGCGGGTGTATTGGGCATAAAATAAGGCTGTGGTGATTTTAATCCATTTAGAAAATGAAAAGCCCAAAGGTATTGCGCATTTTCGTTGGGATTCACCTCCATTGCGTACTACTTTTGCGGCTCAAAAAAACCGCGCAATGCTCACTTTCTCACGTCTCTCACCTCTCTCGCCCACTCTTACCGCATGGACGTAACCGTCGAAACCGCCAAAAGCCTCGGCCTTACTGCCGATGAATTTGAAAAGATCAAGCAACTCCTGAGCCGTGTGCCCAACTTCACCGAACTCAGCATCTTCTCGGTGATGTGGAGCGAGCACTGCTCGTACAAAAATTCCATCCTCCAACTCAAAACCTTGCCCCGAGACGGAAAAAGGCTGCTCGTGGCCGCAGGGGAAGAAAATGCAGGCTTGGTGGACATCGGCGGCGGACTCGGCTGCGTGTTCAAAATCGAAAGCCACAACCACCCTTCCGCTATTGAGCCTTATCAAGGCGCAGCGACCGGGGTAGGCGGCATTCACCGCGACATTTTCACGATGGGCGCAAGACCCATTGCAGCACTCAATTCGCTCCGATTTGGTACGCCGGATACGCCACGCATGAAAAACCTTATCCGGGGCGTGGTGAAAGGCATCGGCGATTACGGCAACTGTTTTGGTGTACCCACGGTCGGTGGCGAGGTGTATTTTATGCCTTGCTACAACCACGATATTTTGGTCAACGCCATGTCCGCCGGCATCGTAAAAGCGGGTGAAACCGTGAGCGCAACGGCGGGTGGGCCGGGGAATCCCGTGTTCATCGTCGGTTCGGCAACGGGCAAAGACGGTATCCACGGCGCTACGTTTGCTTCCGCCGATTTGGGTGAGGACTCGCACGAGGATTTGCCGGCGGTACAAGTGGGCGACCCGTTTCAGGAAAAATTACTGTTGGAAGCCACCCTCGAAGCCATCAAAACCGGGGCCATCGTTGGGATGCAAGACATGGGCGCCGCTGGCATCACCTGCTCCACCTCAGAAATGAGTGCCAAAGCAGGATGCGGGATGCGCATTGACCTGAGCAAAGTCCCTACCCGTCAGGCCAACATGAAAGATTGGGAGATCCTGCTTTCCGAAAGCCAGGAAAGGATGCTCATTGTGGTAAAACCCGGCAGAGAATCTGAAATTTTGACGGTTTTTGAAAAATGGGATTTGGACTGCGCCCAAATCGGCGTTACCATTGAAGGCGACATCCTTGAATACCATTACGAAGGAAAACTCGTGGCCAATGTGCCCGCAGATCCCCTCGTGCTGGGCGGTGGCGCACCTGTGTATGTGCGCGAGCAAAAACGCCCGGACTATTTGAATGAAATTGAAAAATTTGATCTCGCCAATATCAAAATATCCCAATTTCCCAATCTCCACGAAGCCGCGCGCAAGCTTTGGAACTCGCCCAACCTCGCTTCCAAAAACTGGATCACCCAGCAATATGATTCCATGGTGCAAACGGCTACCATGACCACCAATCGGGTTTCCGATGCAGCGGTTGTGTATGTGAAAGGCACCAAAAAAGCGTTGGTGCTCACCACGGATTGCAACTCAGCCTACGTCTATGCTGACCCGCACAAGGGCGGAATGATTGCGGTGGCGGAGGCTGCGCGGAACATCGTGTGTGCCGGCGGCGAACCCGTGGCCATTACAAATTGCCTGAACTTTGGCAACCCTTACAACCCGGAGGTGTATTATCAATTTGCCGAAGCCATTCGGGGTATGGGCGATGCCTGCCGCAAGTTCGAGACCCCCGTCACGGGCGGCAATGTGAGTTTTTACAACCAATATACCAAAGGCGGCCAAACGGTGCCGGTCTACCCCACCCCGACCATTGGGATGCTGGGCATGCTCGATGATTATAAGCAGTTGATGACGCTTGATTTCAAGCGCGAAGGCGATGCTATTTACCTTATTGGTACCAGCAGAAATGATCTGGGCAGCAGCGAATACTTACGTGGCGTCTTAGGCGTGGAGCACAGCCCTTGCCCTTATTTCGATCTGGAAGAGGAGTTTTCGATCCAACAAGTCGTGAAAAACGCCCTTGGTCGGAAACTCGTCGAATCGGCACACGACGTGAGCGACGGAGGCGTTTTCGCCAACCTTTTGGAAAGTGCCATGCCGCAGGGTTTGGGCTTTGAAGTCGTTTCAAACCCAAGTATCCGAAAAGACGCCTGGCTTTTTGGCGAAGCACAAAGTCGGGTAATCGTCAGCGTTAGGCGTGAACAAATCGCCGAATTTGAACGTTTTTTGCAGTCTGAAAAAGCTGTGTTTGAAAAAATAGGGGAAGTGAACGGCAAAAACGTAGTGGTAGATGGTGAGGATTGGGGTGCTGTGGCAACTTGGAAGCAGACTTACGACACGGCGCTTTCCCAAATAATGAACGACTAATTTTAAACGGTTTTGCGCACTTTTGCTTGAATGTTTTTGAAGTAAAAAGCGCATTCTTTCTTTTTAAATTTTTGAACATGAACAAGTTAAAATCTCTTTTTCTCCTACTGTTGCTACCCGCTTTCGCCGTGATGAACGCCTGCGACAGCCAATTCAATGGTAGTGCAATCAAGGGCACCGTCGAGGGTGCCTCCAACCTACAAGTAACGCTCGAACGCGCCAATTTCGACCGTAGCAATGTTAGCCTCGGGCGCTCTACCTGCAATGGAGACGGGGCTTTTGAAATCCGATTGGAAAATCCTTGGGAAGAGGGGCTTTACCGCCTTAAAATCGGCGCTAAGCAGGTCTATTTTATCATAGACGGTAAAGAAAAGGTGATCGAAATCACAGGCGAGCTCAGCACGCTGGACAAGATGGAAATGCAGATCGCCGGCTCTGAAACCATGAAATGCTACGCGGGCATCATCAAAGACCTGGTCAACAAGCAATTGAAAACTCCGGAGGAGGCCAAAGCGTTCATCCAACGGGGCTGCACGCCGCTGATGCAAACATTTTTCATGATTCAACTGCTGGGACAAAATGCCGGGCCGTTCATTGAAGATTTCAAGACTCAAAGCCAAGCACTGAATACGGCAATGCCCGGCTCGAAATATGCGACAGATTTTACCAATCTCATCGCCAAACTGGAAGCCCAAAAAAACCAGCCACAAGCGGGTGAAGCCATCTCGGTGGGCATGCCCGCCCCCGACATCAGCCTGCCCGACCCTTCTGGAAACGTCCGCTCGCTCTCCTCTCTGAAAGGCAAGGTAGTGCTACTCGATTTCTGGGCTTCCTGGTGCGGGCCATGCCGCAAGGCCAATCCGCATGTGGTAGAAATCTACAACAAATACAAAAGCAAGGGCTTTGATGTTTTCAGCGTTTCGCTTGACAAGGAGGATGGGAAGCAAAAATGGATAGATGCCATAAAGCAGGACGGCCTTGTGTGGAGCAATCATGTCAGCGACCTCAAATTTTGGGATTCGGCCCCTGCGGGCGTTTATGGCGTGCGTTCCATCCCAAAAACTTTCCTCATCGGCAAGGACGGTAAAGTTGTGGCCGTCAACCCACGTGAGAATTTGGAAGCAGAACTGCTGAAAGTGTTGTAAAAATGCAAAGACCCTCTCCGCAAAAACGCCTTCTGGCCAGATTGTTGCTCCTCAGCGCACTAGCTGCACTGGCGTGGTTTGTATGGCACCGACAGCAACAGGCACAACCGATCGCTCCGCCAGAACGGCCCTCTAAAACCGGGCAAGACAATACCCAAAACATTTCCAAGGCCCCATCGTATGTCCTTGAAGTGCTGCAATTTATCCGACGAAATGGACACGCGCCCGAGGGTTTTGTGGGCGGGCGAGAATTCCAAAACAAAGAAAAACACCTCCCTGCCAAAGCCGCCGACAACAAACGCATCCGATATTCAGAATGGGACGTACACCCCAAAGTCAAGGGCCAAAACCGCGGCCCGGAACGTCTTGTTACCGGCTCCGACCATAGCGCATACTACACGCCAGACCACTATAAAAACTTTTTGAAAATTGATTGAGTGGAGTGTGGACGTTGGACTATGGACGTTGGACAACAAGAGTCCGCGGTCCAACGTCCAACGGCCAAAGTCCAACGTCCAAAGTCAAAAATATGGAACACCTCGACGCCCTCCCCCATTTTCCCCCACATGTTTTTGTAGCCGAAATTGACGGCGCGAAAGCCCAAACTTTGCGCGGTTTTTACCCCAGAATTGCAAAAACCCTGCTTTTTCCCGATTATTTTGGCAAAAACCTGGATGCCCTGCTCGACTGCCTTTGCTCGCTCGAAGTAGTGGGCAAACAAGACGTGGTGCTGCTCATTCGAAATGCCCATTTGTTTTTGTCAAAGGAAAAAGAAGAAAAAAAAGTGGCGGCCCTCCAAGTGCTCCGCGATGCCGAAAAACCTGAAAATCGCTACGATGGGGTTAAATTCAGGGTGGTAGGTGTGAAATGATTTACTTCCACTTTTTCAACGCTTCAAATGGTATTTGGAATAGCAGGCACCATCTTGAGTGTCATTTTCCTGGTTCGTAAATTTTTTACGCCCAAACGCTCCCGCAAATGAACCATTCCCACACCCTCTCCGAAATCTGGGTTTACCCCATCAAATCGCTTGGCGGTATTGCGCTCCAAGAAGCCCTGCCACAAACACGCGGACTTCAATATGACCGTCGTTGGATGCTGGTAGACGACACGGGGCGCTTCGTCAGTCAACGTGAAATCCCGCAGATGGCATTGCTCGGCATGGCCATTAAGCCGCCGTTCCTACGTGTTTTTTGGAAAGACAGGTCTGCTGAAAAAGTGCTGATCCCCCTCGAAATCAAGCCCTTAGCATTTCCAAAACTTCAGGTGGAGATATGGGACGACCAATGCCCCGCCCATGTATTGCCGGATGAGATCAATCAATGGTTTTCCGATCAACTGGGCCAAAACCTCCGCTTGGTCTACATGCCCGACACCACCCATCGCTGGGCAGATGGACGCTACGCTCCGCCCGGGCAATATGTTAGTTTCGCCGACGGATTTCCCTATCTGATTATCGGACAAGCCTCGCTCGACGAGCTCAACCGCCGCCTCGCGCAACCCCTTCCGATGAACCGCTTCAGACCCAACTTCGTGTTCACAGGCGGACAGCCATTTGAGGAAGATTCCTGGAGTCAATTTTCCATCAATCACATACCATTTCAGGGCGTGAAGCCCTGCGCCCGGTGCATTATACCCACCACCGATCAAGACACCGCCACGCGGGTCGCCGAACCATTAAAAACCATGGCAACCTTTCGGAAATTTGACAACAAAATTCTGTTTGGGCAAAATGTGGTGTGGCTTGGAAAAGATGAATCGGTGATTCGGGTGGGGGATTTTATTTACCAATAGAGTTTCCAAATCCTACGGTAGGCACACAAGGCTACAAAGTATGATGAATTCGTGCCGTGACCATTTTTTGACAGGACTAACAGGATGTACAGGATAGATCTGCTTCGCCGACTCTGAAGCACGGAGCAAGTCGGCGAAGCCGACCTATCCTGTACATCCTGTTAATCCTGTCAAAAAAGATATCCGTTCAATGGCCAAGCAAACATGTGTATACACCGTGAGTTTTCGAAAACCTACGAGACCTCCCAAACTAACACCCTCGCCAGAATTTACAAATAAAAATCCTGGGTCATCGCTAAGAACCTCTCTGCATACTCCTCTCCAGTTTTTCCCGCGTAAATACTGAATTCCTCACGCTCAAAGGCATAAGGGCTTTTCTCAAACTGAATCAACAAACGTTCAACAGGTTTTCCAGGTCGGCTGCGCACTTCGGCTATCCGAGTCCAATAAAGACCGTGTAGCACAGCAAGCTCACAAAGGCGACGGCCTTCGCGTTCTGGCACGATAACACAAAATTTGCCACCCGGAGTTAACAGGCGGGAAACGCAGGTCAGCAAATCACCTGGAGAAAGCGTGGCGGTATGCCTGCCGAGGCTACGGGTTTTGTCTGGCGAGATCGTGAGTTCGGAAAAAAACGGCGGGTTGCTGACAATGAGGTCGAAAGACTTGTTTGGCCAATCTATATTGATAGTCTCACTCGAAGTGAGACTATCAATATCCGCAAATGCTTGAATCGAACCTTGCCAAAGTTCCAATTGTCGAGCCCAAGGGCTGCTGGAAAAATTTTCACGAGCAAGTGTGGCAGAGGGAGGATGTATTTCGACACCAACACCCTTCCAGGTCATGTCAAGATTTGACAACTTTTTAAAAGTTGTCAAATCTAGGATCCGCTGCGCGAGCATGAGCGCGACCACGCCTGTACCCGTTCCGATATCTAAAAAACGCTCAACGCCGCGCACATCGGCCCAGGCGCCCAGCAGCACGGCATCTGTGCCAACGGGATGTGCTGCGCCCGCCTGCGCAACGTTAAATTTTTTGAAACGGAACGCTGGCAACGGCATGTGTACTGACAAAAGTGAGGATATATTGGCCGGGTTTTAAGCCAGCCAGGTGTAGGCTCGATTGCATTTGTGCCCCACGATTTTCTGAATACACGACTTGGCCCAAGAGATTTTTTATGCAAAAAATACCCTCGGCCTCGGGCAACCCACGTAATTCCAGAAAGCCAGAAGCAGGGTTTGGGAAAACAATTAAAGATTGATTTTGAACAGATTGCACGCTTGAAGGAAATTCTCCCCAGCGTTTTTCAAACTCAGCCTTGTACAAAGCCGCCAGGGCGGGGCTGTGAAGCACAAGGGTATTCTCGTCATTGACCGTCTCGGCAGCCACCGACCAGTTGTGCGAACCGGTAACGACTGTTGGATCAGAATTCAAGTCGTAGGCATCCACCACCCCGTATTTATGGTGGAAATCGCCCGGGAGGTAATGGGCGCGTACCTCCACGTTATAGGACAGTAGTCGGGAATACTCAGCGCCTACGTCACTGATATTTTCCATGATACCCCGGACGGACGCATTTGCATTATGAACATCTATCAATGCGTCGCCCAATTCATTTTTGGTAAAAGAAAAAGCGGCAAAAAGCGCCTCACTTTGGGCGCTCCGGAGCACGGTTTCAATATGGCTGGTGGTCTGATCGGAAGGGGAAAAATAGGATTCCACCGCGTGTCCTCCGATGATAAATTGATGGGGTGTGTTGTCCCGTTTGGCTGCCCCAAAACGGCTCAGGAGCGTATCTGGTTGGAGGCCACCTCCGCCCCACATTTCTTCAAATTCAATCCTGTAAGTACGCGCAAGTGACTGATCCTGAATAAACAAGGTGTTGTTAAAGTCACTCACCATATTTTGGTTCGTCCAATTCATAGAGCCACCCATCACCCAAGCTTTGTCGGTGATATCAGCATCAACCACCATGAATTTGTCGTGCATGATCGCCGTGCTGTTTCCGTAGAGCACCGGAAATGTAGGGGCTGGATCAAGGGCGGTGTTGCTGGCATCCAGTGCTGCGACGTAGCGCACGCGAACACCCCTTGTCTGCGCTGCTTTGAGGGCATTGGTGATAAGGTCTCGGTTGTTGTTGTACATGGCCACATCGAGGGTTTGTTGGGCCGCGTCAATTCGGGCGATGGTCTCATTCAACACAGCCTGGTAGGTCTCACCGTCTGGAACATACCCGTTGGCAAAAGTGGGGTCAATGCCATGATTGAAGTAGGTTTTAATCTGCCCGGAAGAGAGCGAGCGGGTGGCAAAAGGGACTGGCTCCGAAAAAATCGTTTCTCCATTATGTTGGGCTTCTATTTGCACCCAATAAATGGTTCCTGGGCTTAGGTTTGTGAAAAGATAACCGTGATCGGTTGTATATCCCGTTACAGGTAAGGAGATATTAGGTGTGGGGTTGGTGCCCAGATGTAGCACACAATCAGCGGGCAAACTGGTTTTCCAAGTGACTTGGAAACTCGTAGTTGTAATGCCTGTCTGCTCCAATTTTTGTGGGAAAAAGAAGCAAGTGGAGCTCACAAAATCGTCGGTAGTACGGGGAAGCAGTTGAAAACCGTCGTAGGTGGAAAGGATCGCCTTGAGCCTAACGGGGTCTGATGGGATACTGGTACCGATGAGTGGGTGGCCACTGCGCAGGTAAATTTTGGCCGCCGCCCCTTCCGAGTCCGTAATGTCATACGCAGCGCCATTTCCAAAAACACCGCCAGCATTCCCAAAGGTAATGCATTCAAATTCAAGTAATTGGCTTTGAAAATTATCGGAAAGTTCTGTGAGTGAAATTGCCTTTAGCGTAGGCAATGGGTTGCCGGTGGAAATAATACTGAAGGAGCTGATCGGGGTGATTTCCAACAAACCATGGTAGGAAACTAGGGTTCCTGTCACCTCAATGCTGTCGCCCGGAAATATAGCGCCGTCGAATCCTCCTGCCGAACCGGTTCCCGGGTATGCCGCAATGCCAGCGGTTCCGTCTTGCAGGTAGCGGATTTTGCCGAGTTCTGGGCCATTGGTGACTAGGCCGCGCACGGTGACGGTG
>JANMME010001078.1:0-1664 GCA_031373015.1 Saprospiraceae bacterium | reverse complement strand
CAAAATCCAGTTCGGCCGGCTGGCCCCAGCGACGCAGCTCGACATTGCAGCTTTCGTCCCTGCCCTCGGGAACTTCTGCCAAGGCAAGATTTGGAATCTCCAGCGACCATTCAGTCTGCCGGTCACGCACTTCGGCAAACTCTGCCTCAGCGCCGGTCAATTCGTCTCCCAGGACTTTGACCTGCTGCAACAGAGGCTGGATATCTTCCCCGCGAGACTTGGCGAAGCCAATTTCCCTGGCGTCCTGGTTTTTGCGGTTTTGCAGATCCTGCATGCGGATTTGCAACTCTTTGCGCCGGTCTTCCAGTTGCTGCCAGCCTGCAAGGTCCAGTGAATAGCCCCGTGGCGAAAGCGCAGCGGCAATGCCTGCAGGGTCCGTTCGCAATTTTTGCGGATCTAACATGAGGCCAGCCTGGCGGTTAAACCGCGCATTGTATCGTTTGTCATTGGGTATTTCTGCAAAAAAAGCCGTGCATCGAGGCGACTCAGTCCGAGTCTTCTGCGCCAGGTTCGCCGATTATATCCACACCCTCGGGAGGTGAAAACGCAAACATCCCGGGGTCCAGTTCGGGATTGCGTTCGACTTGGGAAAAACGGATTTCTGAAAATGTACTTCCTCTCTTCGTACCTGAAAAAGGAAAGGATTTGGTTAAAAATATTCCTTTGAGTAAAATTATTAATTGGATAGTAACAGCACGACCAGAGTTTGGAAAGAACCCAATGGCAGACCGTGATGCGTTTTTGCTTTCATCACTTCAACAAGCGGTGGATGATTTGACAAAAAAACTAGGAGCGGACATGAACAAATGGCAATATGGTCAAGCGGCTTACCATCATGTGTTGATCAAACATCCATTGAGCAATACTGTGGATAATATCATTCGAAAAAAATTAGAAGTGGGGCCTATGCCACGTGGAGGCAATGGCAATACACCGGGTATGACTACAAATAATGACAATCAAAATGCGGGAGCCACCTTTCGTATGGCTGTAGATGTAGCCGATTGGGACAAGGCGATGTTCACCAACGCGCCCGGCCAAAGTGGTGATGTAAACAGTCCATTCTATAAAAATTTGTTTGAGCGCTGGGCAACGGACAAACACTTTCCTGTTTACTATAGTCGAGAGAAGATTGAGAAAGTGGCAAAGGAGAGAATTGTGCTGGGGCCGAAATAGTGCATAAAGACTAATAGTGAAATTTATTTTTGTGTTTTAAAGAATAACTAAACTTGATTTTCTTTCAGCACGGTAAAAACCTGCGCATAATTCTTTTGATTAGTTCCCATCCATTTGTCCCAGATATTGAAGCACAAACTGTAGTTACCTTGCGACCGCTCGTGGTGGAGGTTGTGATGCATGGAGGTGTTGAACCATTGGAAGAATGAGTGTTTGACAAAACCTATTGGAAAAATTTCAAAGCCTAAGTGACCGATCACATTCCAAGCCATCATCCAAATACTCCAAGTAAAAATAACCAATGGATGCATAGGAATAATGCAGATAGCAATAAGTAACACCGCAAATTCTATAATGGCTTCAAATGGATGAAAAGCAAACGCAGCCCAAGGTGTGGGGTTATAAGAGAGATGATGAACTCTGTGAAAGTGCCTGAACAATTTTGGGTGATGCATCAATCGATGCGTCCAATAAAAATAGGCATCGTG
>JANMME010001035.1:0-4452 GCA_031373015.1 Saprospiraceae bacterium | reverse complement strand
GCAATAAAAACAGGTGACGAGAGCCAACGCACAGCCTGTGCCCGACTTTTGCGCGCAGCACTTTGGGCTTACAAACTTCAGCAAGACGCGCGTTTTTTGGATTTTGTGTGGCGTGAACTAACTGAAGAAATTAAGTTCCGCTGGGTGGATGTGACAAATGAGGGCAAAGAAGTGGCTTACAAACCAACACCCGGCTTCGACCCGCTCGTCGTGCTGCGCGAATTAAACGAAGCATTGCCTAAAAGATTCAGGGCTTATGAGCTCCGCGAGCGCGTGGCTGCCCGCCGCATGCGTGATGCAGAGGCGCGTTATTTCCACGAAATCAGCGAGTTCCGCCACGAAAACCGTTTGCCCGAACGACAAGTGGCGGTAGAGATTATCCGAAAAATGAAGGGGCTTTATAGCTATTTTCCAAAGGCGGAATTCCTAATACTTCCTTTGGACGAATTGCATGGGCGTGGCCGGGTGCGTTGGCACTCGATGATGCTTGGTTTTTTCCCTACCACGGAGAATCACTATGAAAACAGCTATTTCAATTTTGAATACAAGTTTGAGCGATACGAATTGAAACGTCTTTTGGACAACCAATTCGGGGAGATGCAGCGGGTGCTACGCGAAATCGGGGAATTATGATTTAGGGTGGAACACGGATGACACGGATGAGACACAGATTTGCATAAAAAATCCGTGTCCCATCCGTGTCATCCGTGTTCCACCCTAAACAATTATTCTATTTCAATTTATTCAGAGCCGTCGTTTCGCCCACGCGTGACAGCGAATTCGCCTACTTTTTTCCCGTGTACAAGCCCATTTTCACTATCGAAACGATAGTGGATGCAACCATACACCCGGGAATCGGCTGCTTCTTGTGCCCAAGCCCGCAACTCGGATTCATGGCTGGGGAACAAATAGGAAAGCACCTCTGCGGCTGCACTGGAGAATGTAGAGTGCCCCGATGCATAAGCAGGGAAATTGGGTATGCCTGTGCCCGTAGTGATGCTTGGGTCGGCCTCAGTAGGGCGAGGCAGTAAATAATAGAATTTTGATTCCCAGCAAACAATGCCTGCATCCTCCATAGCAGTGCATACCAAGGCCATGGCACGCGCAGAGCGGATTTCATTGAATTGGTTGTCATAAATCAAATTGGCCGCCCGGCGATTCCAGTGGCCTGGCGGGGTGTAGGTGCCAGCACCATCGGACCAGAAGGTGGTAATCCGTTGCTGTTCCCGGGTGCGGTTCTTGGAGAACCCACGGAGATCTTCAAGCGCAGCCTCAAATTCTGCTGTGCCGGGTTTTGGCGGAGCCGCTGGGCGAATCATCGCTTTTGTTGCTTCGCTGAAATTCCAGGGTTTCACGTTGCCAAATGCAGGGAGCATGGGCGGACGCACGGGGATGTCGAGACTGTGCCATTGAGTCGTAAATCCACGTGCAGTTGCACTGTCGCGTTGCGCTTGGAAGCCTGCCTGGTTGTTTGCCGCACCCATTTTGTCTTTTTTAGCCCATTCGTTGATAACGTTCAGGGCAATAACCCGGCCCAGCGAATCGCCAACTGAAAGGTCGCTTTGCACATTTGCGCCGGCCCAGAGACGGCTGTTTTTGTGCTCTTCGGCTTTTGCGGTCACGTTTGCTACCTCGCGAGGGAAAATAAACTTCAGGATTTCACGCGAAGCGGCAGCCACCACCGCATCTTCGGAAGGGTAAGAGGGTAGGTCAGTGGCTGGTATAATCGGTTGGATGTCCGTCGCATTCTTGTAGGGTGACAGGCGGTTGTGTTGGAATTTTCGCTTCCAGCATGCCACCAGTGCATCGTATTGTGCCACCGCCAGCAAGGCGAACATCCGAGAAGCCACAGGCGGGTTAGCAAATGGTACCCGTGGGTACTTGTCAGGGTTGGCTGGATCGAACACAAGCGCTGGATAGACCGGAGTGCCAGTGGTGTCGTAAACGTAGTTGGGGGGCACGTTATAATTCGCGGCCAGTTCGCGGGCAATTTCGTGCCAGCGCAGGACGCCATTGCCACCCCACCAAACAGCAAGGTCTCTTTCTTCCGCTGTGGATGCAGCCATTTTTGACCTCAAGTTGGCCAATTCGGTCAAATAGGCTGCAGAGCCAACGGCATCGGGTGTCGGGACGGCCGTTTTATTGCTATCAATGGTCAAATAAGTTTTCCAAGTGCCGCCTTTCGCATCCAAGCTGGTTTCGGCGTAGGGTGCATAAGGAAGGTTTTCTGGCGGGATTTTGTCGCACTGGCTGAAGGCGATCATCAGGCCGATTGATACGGCCAAGAGATAGGAGATATTTATCTTTTTCATTGAAAATGAATTATTTAGTGTGTGCTTGGAAATTGGGGAGACCATGCGTTTCAATCAAAATGGGGGGCAAAAAACATCCAAATGTTTTTCAATCTTGCTTCCCAACTTCTTTGTCCCCTTTTTTATTGACATCCAAGAAATAAGTCGCCCCGGCGGTCCAGGTCAAAGCCTCGCCAACATTGCGTCCACTCAGCACTTGGCTGACCGTGGCCAAAAGGCCCAAGCGTTTGGTGACAAAATATTTTACAAAAACGCCTGCTTGGGCAGCGGCCATTTTGTTGGAAGCCTGTGGGCCTTCGTTGTAGCGAATATCGTCGCCAGTAAGGCCCGTAAATGAATCGTACCAAACTTCGGCCTGGTAACGCGGCTTGATAAAGCCGAGGCGAGCCGAGTAATCGAATATGTTTGGCACCGGCATTACATCGCTGTAAATCAACTTGTTGTCAAAAATATAGCTGTTGTGGTCGAGCGTTGTAGGCCCTCGCCAAGTGTGGCCTCCTTGTACTGTCACATACAGGCCAAACTTAGCCGTGTAATTCAGGATCGCACGGAGCGAAGCCGTTTTGCTGTGCAAGCCGATGCTGAAGGGCAGCAAATCAGGTGTGTAATTGCTCACAGGGGTAGAAAGGCCACCCGTAGCTTGTAATTTGAAAGCGCCACCGGGGCCTTCCAGCTCAAATGCCTGATACTTGAGGAAAATCGAGAGGTCCTGCACGCCTTTTTGTCCCGTGATGTAACTCACACTTGCTTTCGTCCATACGTATGGCGCCCCAATCATGACGTTCAGGTCATTGGAAATACCATAGTTGGCCATTAGCATAGCGCTCTGTGTGGTCAAAGAGCCGAGATTCAGGTTGGAGCGTTTTGTTTCGCCTTGCCAATAGTCCTCCCATTTGCTGTTGGAGTACTGACCGAGGATACATAGTTGGCCTTGTGGCATCATGATCCCATCGGTGGGAGATTGAGCAAAGGCCGTTCCGCATAATAGCAGGAACACTAAGAGATAGAAATTTCGCATGGACATAGATTTTTGTTCAAAAAAATTTGCCCGCAAACGTAGAGCCACCCTGCATTTGACAACCTTAGAATAGGATTAGAATTACCTTTGTGCCATGAAAATTGACGCTCCCAACGCTCCCAAGCCCGTCGGCCTGTACCCCCACGCCCGCCGTGCGGGCAATCTGTTGTTCCTTTCTGGTATCGGCCCGCGCGACCCGGAGACGGACGGGATCCCGGGTTTAGCCCGCTCAAAATCAGGGAATTACACGGAATTTGATTTCGAGGCCCAGGTACATGCTGTGTTCCGAAACGTCCGTATCGTACTCGAAGCCAGTGGCGCGAATTGGGAAGACCTTGTGGATGTGACCGTGTTTTTGGTGAACATGGAGCGAGATTTCCACACCTTTAACCGGATTTATGCCGATTATTTTAAGGACAACCAGCCTTGCCGCACCACCGTGGGCATTGATCGTCTGCCTACACCGATCGCCATAGAGTTGAAATGTGTTGCGGTGATAACAGGATAATCGTGTGCAATAGAGACTAAAAACGATACAAGCGAATGGTTTTCAGACAGCTGGCTATGCACTTTTTTTTATTTTTCTAACAACCAACAGATTCTTATATACCTTTGCTCCGTTCACTGAGCATCGCAACCCAAAGGCAAGCCATTCTTACCCGGCATTTTTTGTTCGAAGATGATTTTGCTGCAACAAGTCGATGCTCGATTTTTTTTCATTTTTTTCATTTTTTCGCAATGAACATCTTCGTAGCAAAATTAAACTACGACACTATCGAAGACGATCTCCGCGCTGCTTTCGAGCAATTCGGTGAAGTGTCTTCGTGCTCCATCGCCCACGACAAAATGACCGGCCGCTCCAAAGGCTTCGGTTTTGTTGAAATGGACAACGATGAAGAGGCCGAAAAAGCCATTGACGCACTCAACGAAACAGATCTGGATGGCCGCACCATTGTGGTCAAAAAAGCTGAACCTCGCGAATCGCGTGATTCTCGTGGTGGCGGTGGTGGTGGTCGTGGCGGCTATGGCGGCGGCGGCGGCAATCGCGGCGGCGGCTATGGCGGCGGCGGCGGCAATCGCGGCGGCGGCGGCGGCGGCGGCTATGGCGGCGGCGGCAATCGC
>JANMME010001034.1:0-6656 GCA_031373015.1 Saprospiraceae bacterium | reverse complement strand
CCGTGTTGAAAGGCTTGGTGATGTAGTCATCGGCTCCGGTGCGTAGGCCCTTCAACTTGGCATCTATGTTGGTTTTGGCGGTCAGCAGGATGATGGGGATATGGCTGGTGCGCTCGTCATTTTTCAAGGTGTCGCACACCTGGTAGCCATCTTTTCCCGGCATCATTACATCGCTGATGATGAGGTCGGGGATATTTTCGAGGGCTTTTTCGATGCCGATTTGGCCGTTGTAGGCCACATCGAGTTGGTACAGATGCTCGAGACAGGATTTGAGATAGGCAACCACGTCGGGGTTGTCTTCGATGATCAGTAATTGGGGTAGATTTGGTGAAGTGACCGGGTGACTTGGAGTCACCCGGTCACTTGCCGGAGCAAAACTTTGGCTCGGTGTAATGAGGGGGTGGCTCCAAGTCACCCCCTCACTTGCCGGGGCATTTTTCGTAACGGGCAATTTGACCAAAAAAGTCGAACCCTTTCCTAATTCGCTTTCTATGCTGATTTCCCCGCCCAAGACGTGTACCAACTCCTGCGTGTGCGCCAGCCCGATACCCGTGCCCTCGCCCTCGCGGGTATGCGAGCCATCTACCTGGTAGAAACGGTCGAAAATATTTGGCAAGTCCTTTTCTGAAATGCCGATGCCGGTGTCCTTGACAGCGATTTCCAAACCTTCCATGTCCCCAAGACCTGGAAGGTTTATGCCGCCCCTTGTCACGCGAACAGCGACTTCGCCGCCGGAGGGTGTGAATTTGACGGCATTGGAAATCAGATTGGTCAGCACCTGTTTGATTTGTTCGGGGTCGTAATCCATCTCTAATGATTCCAGCGTGGTGAAAAAACGGAGCGAGAGGTTCTTGTGGTTGGCGAAGGTTTGGAACGACTCGGTCACATAGCGCAGGTAGGGCACGATATCTCCCTGTTGCAGATGGAGTTGGAAAGATTTGTTTTCCAATTTGGAGAGGTCGAGCAACTGGTTGATGAGGTGCAGCAGGTTTTGGCCGTTGGTTTCGATGAGGCGGGCGCCTTCGTCGAGGTATTTTTTAGGTTCGCTCCTGATTTGGGCCACCATGCCGAGGATGACCGTCAGAGGGGTGCGGAATTCGTGGGTGAGGTTGGTGTAGAGGCGGGTTTTGAAGGAGTCGAGTTCTTTCAGTTTTTCCGCTTCCAGTTTTTCTACTTTCAGGTTGGATTTCAATATCTGGCGGTTGAGTTCATAACGCCAGAGGAAGTAAACCAGGGCGCCCAGGGCCAAGGCATAGAGTGCATAAGCCCACCAGGTGGCCCACCAGGGCGGTCTGATGGTTATTTTCAAAGAAGTACCTGTTTCGTTCCAAAGGCCGTCGGTGTTGCCAGCTTTTACCCTCAAGGTATATTGCCCGGGTTTGAGCTTGGTAAACGTGATTTCGCGCTGCATCCCGATGTTTATCCAATGGTCGCTGAAGCCTTCTAATTGGTAGGCATATTGGTTCTCCGCAGCATTGCGGAAATTCAAAGCCGTCAACTCAAACACAATGATGTTGTCCTGATATGAAAACTCCAACTCGTCCATAAATGCAATGCCGCCTACAACGATTTCTTTTGTCGCACCGCCCTTCATCTGGTATTTTTTCAGGGCAGTGATATACACAGGCGGCACATAAGGATTGGTGCGAATGCTGTCTGGGTGAAAAAAAGTCAGCCCGTTTTTCCCGCCGGCGAAAATGATTCCCCTGCTTTTGCTAAAGATAAAAGCATCGGAATGGAAACTGTTATTTTCAAGACCGTCTTTGGTGCTGTAGTTTTTGAACCGGCCACTTGCCGGGTCAAATTTTGAAATGCCTGTTTTGGTCGCCAACCAGATATGACCCTTGTTGTCCGTTTCAATCCCGACGACGATGCCATCAGGCAAGCCCTCTTTTTCGGTATAGTGCACAAATGAATTGGAGCGCGGGTCGAACCGGCTCAAACCCTGCGTGGTGCCGAGCCACAGATGCCCTGCTCCATCCTCCAATATATCGTAAACCGTGACGGAACCTATGGCACCAATGTCCTCGGGATACAGGTCAACGGGGATAAAACGGCGATCTGCTCTGTCAAACCGGTATAGCCCCCTTGACGTGCCGAGCCATATTTGTCCCGCTTTAGTTTGATAAATACATTCGACGTAAACATGGTTGAACGGGTCGCCCAGCGATGGAATATTTACTCGGTTAAACGGGTTGGCAAAAGGTGGTCTGAGCCGCTTGAAATGGCCTTTTTCAACGTCGTCCCGACTGTATAAGATAGATACGCCAAGTATCGTACCGACCCAGATTTCGCCTTCAGCGGTTTCAAAAATATCAGTGACAAAATTGGAAGAAAGCGTGGTTGAGTCTTTGTGGTTTTCGCTAAAATATCGGAACGACCGGGTTTCGGGGTTGTAAACATTTACACCTTGCCCCCAGGTGCCGATCCAGATGTTACCCCTGCTGTCTTTGTGCAGCACAGAGATTTCATTGGTATTCAGGCCCTTGGGGTGTTGAAAGTACGGCGGCATCTGGGCGAAACTGTTTTCATATTTGTTGAAAGCAGTGATGCCGTGCCGTCTGGAGCCCACCCACACCGAATCATCCGCCACTTCCAGTATGGCATTGATGTAATGGTGCTGAATGCCTCCGGGCTGGCTGGGTTGGTAATGGAAATTCGTGAATTGGTTGTTTTTGGGGCTCATACGAAAGATGCCGGAACCCCGGGAGCCAAACCAAATGTCGCCTGCATGATCTTCTATAACGGTCTCAACCCAGTTGTGCAAAGGGCTGATGGGGTGGGTTGGCGCGGGTATCAGGTGGTGCTTTATCTGAAAATTTTGGTCTAAAATATAGAGCCCGTTTTCAGCAGAAGCCAAATAAAGTCCGGATTTTGTTTGGAAAAAAACCCTGAGCACTTCAATGGCCCCGATTGGCTTTTTATAATATTGTACCAACCCGTTTTCGGGAGAATATTCAAAAAGCCTTCCCCTCCCGGAGACCCAAACTTTTCCATTTTTTACCGGCGCAATCCACTCGGTAGTCATAAAATTAAAATCGCCGGCTTCTTTCGCCTCGATTTGCTGAAAAGTTTCTGATGATTTGTCAAAAACCATGATGCCCATCCCCCAATAGCCGACCATCAGTTTGCCGTCGGGCGTGGCGCCGATGGCTGAAATTTCCTGCGAAGGCTCCGTTTTCCAATGCCGGAAATGGGTGGCTTGGTGCTGAAACAGGGAAAATGTTTGGTCAGTCTCGTTGAATTTGACCAATCCGCTGTATGTGCCCAACCAAAGCACGCCCGATTCGTCCTCGAAAATAGCCCTTATCTGATTGTGGCTGATACTTTTAGCATTGGCGGGGTCGTGCTGGAAACGTTGGAAAGTTTCGGTTCGAGGGTCAAACAGATTAAGCCCCCGGTTGGTAGCAATCCAAAGCCGGCCTTTCTTATCTTCCAGCAAGGCATTGATTTTATTGTTGCTGAGGCTGCCTGGGTCGTCTGGCTGGTGTTTGAAAAATCTAAAAGAATATCCATCGTAGCGGTTGAGTCCGTCGTTGGTGCCAATCCAGATAAAGCCTTTGCGATCCTGAAGCAGGGCAATGACCTCATTGTCCGACAAGCCCTGGGCGAGGGTGAATTGTTCAACTACATACTCCTGATCCAGGGTTTCGCTGGTCCATGTTTGTTGGGAAAAAAGATTTTGACAAAACACAAAAAGTAGAAAAACCGTCCAAAGGCGGCACTCCCTCCTACTTTTTTTCGCGAAGGTGACAAAAGAGAAAAACAGTAGCGAAGGATATACGGGCAACATTTTCAGCATTTCGTCTCACTAAACCTGCGTTTGTTTGGGCAGTAATCAATGGACGGCGCAAGATATAAACTGAAATGGGAGAATGTAATATTTCAGGGTTTAAGGTGACATCTCTGTCAGGAGGTGTCACCTCAAACCCTGATTTAGAGAAATGTCCCTCAAACTAAAACACATAATTCACGCTCAAATTAAACCGATACCCTGGCAAAGCAGCCCCCGGCGTGTGCACTTTGATCCGGTCGCCGTCAATCGCGGCAGAAAGTTTAGAGCCAATAAGTGGGATGTCCTGTACGGCGGTTTGCACTTCGTCGCGGAAAGCGGCCACGTCGTTGTTAGGGTCGTTGGTAGTGTAGGTGAGCGTCCCACGCATCCATTTGAAGTCGAGGCCCACAAGGGTCGCGTCCATCGTGATGTGGTCACCAAGGCGGAATTGTACCCCCATTGCCCCGCCAAGACCGACGCCGTTTACAGCGCCCTTGAAGGTTGTAGCATATTGACTTTCATTGACTTCTGTAGTGCGCGCGAGAGAAAAATGGTTATATCGGGCATAAGGTGCGAGGTAAAAACCACGGGGGGCGTTGCCGCCCAGATAAAAACGGTTTTCGAGTACGGCGCCAAAGGAGCTGTAGCGGTTTTTCACGGTTTTGCCCTCTCCGGTCAGGTCAAAAGTGTTCTCCAACAAGTTGGGCATTTTGGTCGGGCGTGGAATACCCACCAGGAGGGAAAGCGATTTGTTGGAAGCATAAGCCCATTCGCCACGGACATTGACCTTGCCGCTCGGCAGTATCAGGCTGAAGGGCGCGAGGCCGACGCTCCATTTTTGTTCGGGCTCGTCGTCGTAATTTCGGCGGTTTCGGTTGCTTTGGGCGGATACAGAAGCAGCAGCAAAAGCGCAGAGTGCGAGGGTGAGCAGGATTGGTTGGACTTTCATGTTGAAATGTTTTGGCACTTAAACGGAGCGATGGTGTTAGGGATTGGTGAAGGGGTGTTAAGGGTGTCGTAAACTTTCAAACCCAACTGGATATTTTTCGCGCAGATGTTACACAGATTTGAAACGCAGATGTCACACAGATAATTTCTGCGTAACATCTGCGGGAGTTATCTGCGTAACATCTGTGTGAAATAAAAATGTCCAGTAGTCTGGTGAATACATCCGCCATAGGAAATAGAAGAGTAAGACCTGTTTCATAAAATTCTTTTTCCCACAATTTCCAAAATCTCCCGTTCCATAGCCTTTGTCAATTTTTAAAAAAACTTTACCTTTGGCAAGCAATCTGAGGTTCGATCTTCAAAAACAAGAATAGTTATGACTACCGCGCAAATTAATCCAGGTACAAAAGCTGAAATAGAGGGCATGCTCGCGGGTGTGTCTTCATTGGAAACGCACGAACTGGAATTGTTCTTTATGGAAGTGGCACAGGTACTTGCAACCCGAAAAGCCCCATCGCTTTCACGGCGTGAATCTGATCTATACCTCAAAATAAATGCTGGATACCCCACTGACTTGAGAGATGAATATGAAAAGCTTACTGCTAAAAAAGAAAATAATAGCATCACACAGAAGGAACAACAATCTTTAGTTGCGCTTACGGAACAATTTGAATCATTGGACTCGGAACGGTTGGAGCATTTACTTGAACTTGCGCAACTGCGTCGCATCCCCCTCGAGAAACTATTAGAAAACCTCGGTCAGCCTGCTCATGGCTAAACAGTACCTTTCTCCCAAATTACGAGCGTTTATTGCTGAAAGGGCACAAAATCGATGTGAATACTGTCAATGTCGCTCTGACTGTGCCTGCGAATCTTTTGAAGGAGAGCATTTTATTCCTGTATCAAAAGGGGGCTCCAATGAATCAGACAATCTGGCTTTTACATGCAGGGGCTGTAATAGCCGAAAATCAGACCGCACCATCGTACATGACATCCTGACTAATCAATTTGTACCCATTTTTAATCCTAGACTGGAACGTTGGGATGAACACTTTGCTTGGACGGAAGACTTTCTTTACATAATTGGGTTAACGCCAACAGGCCGAGCAACTGTGGATGCCCTCCAACTCAACCGAAAAGGTGTGGTAAACCTAAGGATGTTAATGAAATTGGGCGGAATCCATCCGCCAAAGGGAATAGATGAGTAAGGCTTATATCATTCAATTTTTTCCCACTACAATCCCGAAAATCTCCCGTTCCAATGCATCGGGGGCATTGGCTATCTTCTGGTATTTGGCGCGGTCGAACGCCTAATTATTTGCTTTCATAGAAATGTGTTTTTGTTGGCTGTACTCTTCTGCTTCCGTCTCAGTAGTAAAATACCGATCGCAAAAAGCCGTCAATTCTTTTTCGAGAGCTTTTTGGTAAGTCACATCCGCATTGATCCATCTGCCTGTATGCTCCATAAATTGCTCAAAATCACGGTTGACATGGCAAAGTTTGTCTATAGTGCGAAAGTCCAGATTGCGGTGCTGTGCAGGATGCAACACCTTCGACAGAAATGGATTGGCGTTCAGTTCGATCACGCCAATGCCAAATGATTGGTGCAAACGCTCCATTTCGCCTAATATGTTTTGATCGAAGGCCAATGCTACCAGATAGCCGAAATTGGCCCAACTTGAGTTGGATAACGCTTGAAAAAATGCTTTTTTTAAATCTGAATCATTTTTTATCTCCCTTTTTATCTCGTAAGAACTCAGCCGCAATAAGTCTTCGCGATTGACTGCCCGCATTACGCTCGTTGTAGCCCCGGATTTCATTTTTGAAAACTGTACGCCCACCATATCAGGATGAATCCACTTTTTGTTGTCGTCGTTGCCAGCGGATACCTCATGGTAGATGGTTTTGGCAATAACCCCAATGCCATTCAGAT
>JANMME010001023.1:0-4024 GCA_031373015.1 Saprospiraceae bacterium | reverse complement strand
GGTGCAGTTCCAGACACCAGAAAACATGAAAGGACGGGTTGCCTCGGTAAGCACAATTTTCATCACTTCCAGCAATGAACTAGGCGCTTTTGAAAGTGGCGTAGCCGCTCGCTTGATGGGCACAGTGCCATCGGTCGTTTTTGGTGGGTTGATGACGCTAGGGGTGGTGGCATTAACCTGGTGGAAAGCGCCGAAATTGCGGGATTCTGATTTCAAAGGAGCCAAAGGAAGTGCCGCCGATTTTGACGAGGAAACACCTTCGGAGGAGATTTTGACAAAAAAGAGGCCCTTGTCAGAATAGGCCTTGCTTATCTCCTTGCGTAAAAAAATTCAAGAGCTCAGGTGCGTCTCCCAGTGAAGTGCCAACCCTTGGCGCCGCAAATACTGGATCTGAAAATTCTATTTCAAGTTGCTGAGTGTCTTTTTTTTCTGGCAAAAAAGCAATCGGTTCGACGGCTGGTTTTTCCCGATAAACCAGCCGATCGCGCCACACAACACGGTCTCGCCACAAGGTTTTTTCCTGCCAAATGGTATCTACCCGAACTTGAATATTCGTCACGATCTCCGTTCGCACCGTTTCTGGTTTCAACAGCCAAATCACCGCCAGGCCAAACAACAAGATCGCCGCGGCTTGCCATACAGATATCCTTGCTCTAATAGCTTTCTGAACCATAGATGGCCTAGGCTGTGCTGCCATTTTTGCCATCATTTGCGCCCTTAATTGTGCCGAGGGTTGAACGCCTGCATCCATCTGTAGGGCCGCCAGCAGCACGGAGCGAAGATGCTCAAAGGCTTCCTGAGGCATTTCAGACAATACAAAAGTCCGCTCCACTGCATTGAGCGCAGCAAAGTCTTTTTCAAGGGCCAGTATTTCGATTTTCTCGTTCATAACTCAGTATTATTGAGTATTTGGGGATATGGGGATTTGGGGATATGGGGCTACTTAAAACTCAAAACTTCTCGCTTTTCCAGCCTTCCATCCGTCCAGCCACTTGTCGAAGCGCATGATGCAGCCTCGACTTCACTGTTCCTTCCGGGCAACCTACGATCTCGGCGATCTCGGCCAGAGACATTTCCTCCTGATAACGAAGCACAAAACACTGTCGGTGCGCCTCACTCAATTCCCCAATACTGTGCCGCAGGTGTTGCTCAAACAGTTCATTATCCAGTTTTTCCGGCAGTGGGTCGTCCCAAAGGTTTGGTTCTTCCCAGATGATTTCTGGCGGCGGTGGTCGGCGGTATTCGTTTTTGCAGAGGTTGGTCGCCAGGGTGTAAATCCAGGTTTTAAAATTTCGTTCTGGATCGAATAAGTGAGGTTTTTCAATGATCTTCAGAAAAATCTCCTGGGTAAAATCCTCTGATTTCCCCGCATCCCGCCACAACATCCGATAGAAAAAGCGGTACATCCGCGGGCTGTACCGATCGTACAGCACCGCGAATGCCCGCTCATTGCGCTGCGCGATGGCTCGCATCAGCGCCTCGTCGGTGTAGTCGGTGTATGTTTGGCGGAAGATGTTCATGCAGCAAGTTAATGGCAAGTATTACTCTTCGATCACTTCCATAAACACCCGGAAACCAAGTGCCGGGCTTGGGCCATCGTATTTTTTCACCGTAGTGGTTTGTCCGTAGTATGGAATATCTTGCCAACTGCCTCCTTTCGCTATTCCGGGCTCAGCAATCATCTCTGCAATGTTTCCAGACATAGCATAAAGGCCAAATTTATTGGGATAATACGAATCTGCAGGTACAGCAAAAAAGCCCCCATCATACAATGCCCCAAGGGCCAGTTTCGCAAGGCCTGTTTGGTCTGTAGATTGTATTTTTTTAGTGTACGAGACGTCGTTACCTATATTAGCAAATGTGGGCAGGGTTTGGTCGGGGCAGTCACCACAAGGCTCTGTGGTGTTATAATTGCCCAAATAACAACCTTTATCATTTTGTACGGAAGAACCTCCCCAAGGATAGGCCGCTTCCTTAACTCCAGCTCTTGCTGCAGATATCCATTCTGCTTCGGTAGGCAAGCGGAATAACACCTTTTTAAACTTCTTTTTCTCCGGCGAATCATTGTAAACCTTTGTCACCCAGGCACAATAACGTTGAGCTGCCTCATGCGATATATTTTGAACCGGGCATTCAGGATTATCTGGATGCCCATGCTTGAATATCTCCTTGGCTGGCAGGGTTTGGAGTTCCTTCGGCAACAAGGAAATCCAATCGGTTTTGGCTACCTTGCACAGGTCCAGTTGTTCGTAATCCTTATTTTTTAGCAGATCCGTCAAGAACATCTCATATTGCCCATTGGTCATCTCCGTATCAGAGGCAAAGAGTTTGTCGCTTACTTTTTTCATATTTTTATCCAAAGTCTTAGGCGTTATTCCCGTCTGGATGTTGCCAACAAGCAATTCTGGTTCAAAAAACGACCGAACCTCCATCTCCCGGCCTCCTAGCCGTGCGATACGCGTAGCCAGGCTTTGGATGCGGCTGGCTTTTTCGTTTTCCCCCGAAGCAGAATAGTGTCGGTGTAGCAGTAACAATGCCGGGATATAGTTCAGATTGGTCCTTGCAATAGCAGCTGGATCGGATTCCGGCTCGAAGCTGAGTTCAAGATAATCGGTGCGAAATCGGTTTTCAAAATTGTAACGCAGGGTCGCCACATTGTCGAAGGGCTTGGGACTGAATTTGAGCGCAAGTCCCGTAAGATAGAGTTTTTCTTTGTCCGCCTGAAGCAGGTTTTTATTGGTCATGCTTCCAAAATAGACAGGTTTTGCGAGGGCGTTTTTTGATGATTTTGGATTCAGGATTTGCAACAAAAAATCGGTCATAGAGCAATCTGTTGGAATCCAGGACAAACCTTCCTGCCCAATCAAATACGCTCTATATCCCTGACTTTCAAGGAGTTGAAAACTAATCACACAGACATCTGGGCGCACATCAAGAGCGTATTGCAGGAGCATGGCCGGGTAGGTGTCGCTCTCTTGTTGGGTAAAAAGCAGTGCATTTTGCTCCACGGACATCAGGGCGTTGTAGTTCCAATTGAGCAGGCCTGGGGAGTATTGACCACTCGCATACCATTCTTTGCAAATAGCGGCCACACGAGTACGGTCGCCGGCCGTTTCTGCCTCTCGGAGGCGGTTTTCAAAGTCGCCCGAGGAGGCGTGTAAAGGGAATAGAAATCCGGCGAGCACATAGGAAAAAGCAGTCAACAAGTGTTTCATAACCTAATTTTTTAGTCGTTGGACAATCTGTTCCGGGACAAAAATCCAAGTTCTGGTGAAAAGATATACTGTTTACACAGCGCTTGGCCTTACGTTCAATTTTGGAGCATCTTTTTTTGAAAACAAAAAGGCACGAACCTCTACCGGAGAGTTTCGTGCCTTTTAAAGCATGTTGCTAAAAACAACTAACTCACGTGCGCCTCGTAAGCCGCCGCATCCATAAGTCCGTCAAAATCTGCCGGATTGGCAATTTTGATCTTTACGATCCAGCCGTCGCCGTAAGGGTCGCTGTTGATCAGCGAGGGGTCTCCCTTCTTGTCGTCCAGTTTCTCGTTGAACTCCAACACCTCAGCCTCCAGAGGCATATAAAGGTCGGAAGTGGTTTTGACTGCTTCTACCGTGCCGAAAATTTCATGGGCACCGACCGTTTTGCCAACGGTTTCCACCTCGACGTAAACGATTTCTCCGAGTTCGCCTTGGGCGTAATCCGTGATGCCGACGTGGGCAATGTTGCCGCTCTCGATGCGGACCCACTCGTGGTCTTTCGTGTATTTGCAGTTGGCAGGAAAGGACATTTCGTAAGTGTTAAGTGATGAGTGATAATGGTAAGTGAATAGGCGGCAAAAGTAGCACTTTTGAGTAGAGAGCAAATTTTGGAGTGAAAAAAATGTAGAAACATTGCTTTTTTTGGAAGAAAAACTCCGCTTGCTGGGCATTCTCACCTAAAAGTCGAAATGTTGGAAGCCGGGCTTGGCTGTTTCGAAGAAAGTCTCATTCTTTGACGGAGAATTCTCTCACTTTTCTCACCA
>JANMME010001004.1:0-6313 GCA_031373015.1 Saprospiraceae bacterium | reverse complement strand
TTATTTTAGTTGGGTAAAATCCGTGCAAATCTGTGTCTTATCCGTGTCATCCGTGGCCCATCCCCTCTTTAGTTCGCAAAAATCATCTGCCGGGCGTCCACCGTTTTCCCGCCTACGATAAGCGCATAAGTGAAAGTCCCGTGTACCCCGTAACCATGCGTGTAAAGCACCTCGTTCATGCCTTGTTGCAAAGTAACTGGCAAATTTTGGATAACCCTACCTTGTAAATCAATGATTTGTACAAACGCTGATTGAGCAGCTGGTGGCAGTTCTTTTACCCAAAAAGTAATCCAGGTTGCTTCGTCGAAAGGGTTGGGACGGTTTTGGAACAGTTGAAAATTCGGTTCAGCCTCCGTGCTGCCCGGCTCATCGGTTGCCGAAGTTACCACAATCTTTTCCCCTGAAAAAAGGCTTTCTGCACCCCAGTAGTCCACGCCCGCAATGCTGGCATACACGACCCCGGTAGGATTGCAAGGCACCAGGGCCGAATTACCAAAGCACGTGTAAACCGTGTCCCAATCATTGGTGGTGCTGCGCAAAGCGACGCGAAAAGTGAAGGTGTCAATCGGGCTATCTAGCGTCAGGGTCAAAAGGCCATTAGATCGTGTTGCGGTGTAAGTCGTACTGGGCAAGGTTACGCCTCTCGCGGCAATGGCAAGCGCATTTGCATTGATGAGCGTATTGCGGGCGAGGTAGTTGAAATCCACGAAAAAAGAGTCCACGGCTCCGTTGCCATCGTTGTCAGTGCCCAAAACATCTCTGGAGGAGTGCTGGCGGTCGGAATAGGTAGGGCCATTGCTGGCGTCGCCATGTTCGTTGGCAGCGGTAAAGCGCATAGCAGGGTAGAGGTGTTCGCGGAAAGGCTTGTGGTCGCCGCCGCGCCCGCTGCGGTCTTCAGGGCTCATAATGCGCACATTCATAGGCACTTGAGCAAATGGAAGCAGGTTTTCAATGTATTGGAGTTTATTGAAGCGGGCCAATTGTTTAGGAAGGGAATTAGCGCTTCCAAAGGAAAAAAGTCGTACACTCGTGGAATCTATGTTGTTGAGGCCCGGGCAAGAAGGGGGCGAGGAAGTTGCTCCACAGATAATCCCACCGATCACATCGTTGTTCAAAACGGCACGGAGCGGGATGTTTTTTTGCTGCACATAATCGGCAAAAGCCTCTGCGCCCAGCAAGCCCTGCTCCTCTGCAATAGTCACCAGAAAAACGATCGTGTTTTCAAACTGGTAGCGCGACATTACGCGGGCGAGTTCTAGCACGAGGGCCGTGCCGGTGGCGTTGTCTTCCACCCCTTCGGCCAGGCAGGTTACATCGCAAAGCACATCGCATCGGCTGTCAATATGGCCTTCGACTAGTACCACGCCACTGCTCGGGTTGCTGCCGGGCAATACTGCGAAGATGTTGCGATGTTGGTTCACCCCACAAATGGGGAGGTCAAATTGAAGGTAAGACGGCACGAGTCTGTTCTCGTTGGCGGCGCTGAATTCGGCAAATTTTTGGTGTGTCCAGCGCCTCGCTGCGCCGATACCCGTGCTGGCAGAGATGGTATCACTCCCGGAATTCCGGGTTCGGAATTCGCTGAGCCTCAGGATGTAAGCCCTCAGGCTGTCCGGGGAGATATTGGCCTGCAATTGAGCGGCCAGTTCGGTGGGCAGTTTCGGCGCGACCGTGACAGGGGGGTAATCGGCGGGGTTGTAATTGCCCAGCAGGATTTGCTCGGCAAGGGGTGTGGTGGAGAGGATGTTGGTTTGGGCGTGTGTGGACGCGAAGTGGATGATGGCGACAGTGAGGAGGAGAAGTTTTTTCATGGCGGACGGAAATTTTTTGACAATATCTTTTTTTGACAGGATTTACAGGATGGACAGGATTTAATAGGGGTTGTCGGCTTTGCCGACATACGATGTCACGCATCCTGTTTATCCTGTAAATCCTGTCAAAATTAAATCATGTTGCTCGTAGCCGAACATTCATCCACTGAGCAACATTATTTTCTGACAAAATTAGTCAATACATGAATGTCTGTTTGAACTGAAATGTATGGCCGATATATTTGAGGCAAATTTGCCAGACACATGAAACACTACTACCTCGCCGCCTTAGCCTTTTTTTGTCTTTTTCGATCTCAAAACGCTTTTGCCCAGAACATTAACGCCCCCTGTGGAACGGATTATTGGCGCGAAAAAACCTTGCAGGATCCCGTATTTTTTCAAAAAAACGAGAAATACGAGCAGGGCATTCTTCAAGTTTTTCAACAGAAAAAAGGGCCCTCCGGCTTGCCTGAAAATGTAAAGATACTGCCGACCGTCATACACATCATCCACGATGGTGGTATCGAAAACATCAGCGACGCCCAGGCACAACAAGCCATCACCTGGCTCAATCAAGCACTCGCCAACCAAGGCAGCTTCGATCAAGGCAGCGGGGCAAACTGCGGCATCCAACTTTGCCTCGCCCAGCGTACACCTGATGGCCTGCCGACCAACGGTATCACGCGCAACCAAAGCCCTTTGACTGACATGCTGATGGGAACCCAGGACATCCCCGTAAAAAACTTAAATCGTTGGAAACCAACGGACTATGTGAACATCTGGCTTGTGCGCAGCATCTGTTCCAACGCAACCAACTGTGGTGTGGTAGGCTATTCTTTTTTTCCCTACTCGCACGGAACCAACATTGACGGGATCGTTATGGAGGCAGGCTATGTGACGGATGTCAACAAAATAACCGGCCTGGCGCATGAACTGGGGCACTACCTCGGTCTTTATCATACGTTTGAGGGCGGTTGTACAAACAACAATTGCCTTACTCAGGGCGACCGTATATGTGATACCCCGCCGGATAAAAGCACGGCTTCCGTGCCCTGCGACCAGACGGTGAACACCTGCTCCACCGACACCCAATCGGGGCCTTTCACGACAGACCAGCCGGACATGACCTGGAATTTTATGGACTATGGCAAGATCGCTTGTTTCCACGATTTTACACCAGATCAGGCAACGCGGATGAACGCCACCGTGGATGGTATTCGCGGCAGCCTTTTGGTTTCCAAAGGCTGTTTGCCGCCTTGCCCGACACCTACTCTGGCAGGATTCTCACCCAGTGCGACCACAGTAGCCCCCGGCGAGACGGTGAACTTCATCAACACTAGCCAAAATGCGAGTAGCTTCGATTGGACCTTGAACGGCACTTCATTTGGAAACCAACCCAATGCCTCCTACACTTTCACGACACCAGGCACTTACACCGTAGTATTGACGGCCCAATCCGCCAACCCATTTCTTTGCGACAAGGGTACGGCAAGTGCAGTGATTCAGGTGGTTTGCGACATAACGGCCTCGTTCACGGTGAGCAATCTCTATCCCGAAATGAACGAGGCCATTACGCTGAGCAATACGAGCCAAAACGCCACGCAATTGCAGTGGTTTGTGAATGACGTGAGCCAGGGAAGTGCGTTGGATTCTCTAGTCTTCAGCAATGGCGGCACTTATGAAATAAAGTTGGTGGCGCAAAATGGGCTTTGCAAGGCGAGCTCGACGGTAGATGTAGTGGTGAAGCCATTCTGCGAAGAGGAGAATCGGATTTTTAAACTGGAATACAAAGGGGCGCAATTCAATTCGTACACAGGTGTAGCAGAGACCGTTTTAAAAGATGGCAACTTATTATTCCTTTTCAGAGATACTTGGCTCAACGGGCCGTTGCCTGGTCTTTGGTTGGTTAAAATGACCCCTGCGGGGAAACAATTATGGGCAAAAAGCCTGGGCGATACCACCGAGCAGTATAATACAAATGGAGGCTTGGTCGCAACCAGCGATGGCGGATTTGCCCTACTCTTCTATAAATATGAGCTGGACTCCCTGAATAGCGCAGCCATTGGAAAATTTTCAAGCGATGGCGACCTGCTCTGGATGTACCATTTCCTCCATGGAGAATCACTTTTTGACCTGGTGGCTACGTCAGACGGCAAGATCACAGCTTGCGGGCATGTTTACATAAGCCTAGGTGAACACAGGACTTTGTTTGTTCAATTCGATGCGGATGGTAATCTGCTTTGGGTCAAACAATACAAAATTTTAGCGCTCGGGGCTTATTCCATTCGGGATGCCCACGATGGAGGCTTTGTGGGTATAAGTCACGATGGTTTTATATTTCGCTTGTCGCCCACTGGAGATCTATTGTGGCATCAACGCATCCAAGGCGTCTTTTTGGCAGATATTGTGGTGTTGGCCAATGGAGAAATAGTAGCCTGCGGAGGAAATGTCGGCAATACAAAAGGAGTATTTATGAGACTTACAGCAGATGGCTACCCTACCCTGTTCAAACGGTATGCTACTGGCAACGATGGTTCCTATTTTAGGCAAATAATCAAGGATGGAGATCTTGGATTTATACTGAAAATAGCATATCAATTTGGGTTCAGCAATGCCGTCTTAGGCTTGGATTCGATGGGGAATGTCCGTTGGACTCGGGCATACCCAGAAGTGGACAATATTAATGCCATGACGACCTTTAAAGACATCGGGCTGATAATGACGGGTGATGCCTATAATACTAGTACAGGTACTGGATCTGCCTGGGTGATGAAAACGGATCGAAAAGGTCATGCTGGCAACTGTCTTAGTATGTCTTTGGCATTGACCTCAACAGATGTGTCTATTCCCAGTATTATACCGTTCGTTAGTACAGAGGAACCGCCCCCTCCTTTAGAACAAGCTACCATTGCGGTGCACCTCAGGCCCGTAACGCCCGACACTATCTGCGCTTTTTCCTGCGCAACGCCCAACGAAATCTGCAATAACAACCTTGACGACGATGGTGATGGCCTTTTCGACTGCCTTGATCCTGATTGTCCTTGCCAGGAAGATCCGTGCAGGCCCAAAGAGGCCAATATTTGGTATTTTGGCTTTCATGCTGGGCTGGACTTTAGTGCTGAACCACCTATTGTGCTGACTGATGGGAAGACCGAAATCTGGGGCATTTCTGCAACAATGAGCGACGTGAATGGGAATTTAATGTTGTATGCCGATGCTGATACAATTTACAACCGCTTTCATCAACCCATGCCGAATGGTGATTTGCAAGTAATTGGGAGTAGTGGCAGTATGCTAATTATCCCTCATCCAGGGAATACCAACTTATACTATGTATTTTCTTCAGATGCTGGAGGTTTTGCTCAATATTCATTAGTGGATATGACATTGGATGATGGCCGGGGTGATGTAGTAGAAGCCTTCAAGAACATTTACCTTTTAGGCGCGGCTTCTGGTATGGCAGCAGTAAAATCTTGTTCATTCAAAGGGTACTGGTTACTGTTTCGGATGAGTGGAAATCAGAGCGATTTTTTCGCTTATCAAATCAATGAAAATGGAATAAACAACTTAAACCCCGTCCAAAGCATCACTGGGCAATCGGCAGCAAATGTTATACAAATGAAAATATCGCCTGACGGCAAACGGGTTGCTTGCACAATGAATGGCAATTCGCCGACTAAATTTTTGCTTACGATTCACGATTTTGATGCCTACCTAAGCGGGGTGGTTTCCAATTCTATGATTTTAGAAGAATATGCTTCCCCAAATGGGCCAATGGGTGTCGAGTTCTCACCCAACGGACGCTACCTATATGTAACGGGCACCTTTGATGGAATTGCCAAAGTGCTACAATATGATCTGTTTGCTGGAAGCATAGATGCTATTCGTAATTCCAAAGCCGTAATAGCAACCAAATCACAAAGCGTCACGCTTGGCTATCTACAATTAGGGCCAAACAGGAAAATATACCTAACATCTGGGGTCAGTTTTTTACCCGTTTCATTCTTCCTTGACGTAATCCATCGGCCAGACCTGTCCGGCCCAACCTGCCAATACCAAGCAGCCAGTGTTTACCTCTTTCCTTCAGGATCTGTGGGTTTGGGCCTATGCAACTTCATCTCTTCTAACTTCACTACACCACACATCGCTTTCCCTCCAAACGCACCCGACACCATTTGCGCCCTAAACACACCCATCAACTACCAAATCTGGAACGTGCAGTGCGGCGTAGACTCCATCAGCTGGCAAATCGAAAACCTTGATGCTCAAATTCAGCCCAACTACCAATACGCCACCATTCGTTACCTCAGTCCTGGCTCGGGCCGCCTCATCATTACCGCACATACACCTTGCGGCACGGCTACCGATACCCTGAATGTGCTGGTCGTAGCCCCGCTCAACAAAAACCTCAACCTCGGCCCAGACCTTGTGGTATGCGACAACGGCGTGTTTACCTTTAATGCCGGAAGTGGCTTCACCCGCTACCAATGGAGCGATGGCAC
>JANMME010000964.1:0-2490 GCA_031373015.1 Saprospiraceae bacterium | reverse complement strand
ATCCGTGTCTAATCCGTGTCATCCGTGGTCCATCCCTCTCCTACGGAAAAGTGATCATGCTTATCGCATCTCCGCCGGAATCGCCGTCATGCTCTTCAGGTTTCCATCGCGCAAAACCCATAGGCTGATGCTTCTTCCGATGGATGCTTCATCGAGCACTCTATGCAGGGTGTCAATAGAATCAACGGGCTTGCCCTCGAACTGAACGATGATATCGCCGGCCCGCAATCCGGCTTTGTCAGCAGCGCCACCCGATTCTACGCTTTGAACTTGTATGCCGCCTTTCGTATTGATCTCCAAAGCGTTCAACCATTTTGAAGGCAAGGGAACCGCTTGCGCCCCGATGCCGAGCATACCCCGGCGCACTCGGCCTTCGAGGATCAATTTGCCTACCACCAACTTTGCCAAATTGGAGGCCACCGCAAAACACAAACCTTGCCCTGGCAAGATCACCGCCGTATTCACGCCGATAACTCGGCCAAAAGAATCCACCAAAGGTCCGCCGGAATTTCCCGGATTGAGTGCGGCATCTGTTTGAATCACGTCATCAATCAAGCGACCCGTTTGGGTACGGAGTGTGCGGCCAAGCGCACTCACAACCCCAGCTGTCACAGAATATTGGAAGCCGAATGGGTTTCCGATCGCAATGGCAATTTGTCCGACTTGAAGGGTGTTGCTGTCGCCAAAACGGGTGGGCGTCAAATTATCAGCATCAATTTTCACAACGGCGATATCCGTGGAAGGATCATCTCCGACCGTTCGGGCATGAAAACTGCGGCCGTCGGGTAGGCTTGCTTCGATGTGCGAAGCACCATTTACTACATGACTATTCGTCACCACAAAACCATCGGTGCTTATGACAAAGCCGCTCCCGGATCCGGTATTTTGGCCGTTGCCATTTTGGCCTTGTCTTTGTCTGGCTTGTTGGTTTTCAGGTTTTTGAACTTTCAGGTGAACGACGGCGCCGCTTACTTGTCGGGCTACACCGGATACTGTTTTTGAATAAGTATCGAGCAATGCGCCATCTAGATCGGCAGCCGTTCGAGAGGCAGAAGAAGGTATGCTGGATACGTCTTCTGTAGCAAGGAAATCAAACATGATAAATGAGTTTGGGTAATAAAACGGCGGGCCTAGATTGGTCTCCACCTTACCCTTGGCGATAATTGTGCCAGAGACATTTTGGCAGATAGGTTGGAATACTAAGATATTGGGATATTGTGACAAGGCCCCTAATATCCCAATATCCTAATTTCTCAATATCCTCCGAACGTCACATTCTTTGCCTCCGTAAAAAATCGCAAGGCCTCCCAGCCCCCTTCCCTGCCTACACCAGAATTTTTTACGCCCCCAAAAGGCGTGCGCAAATCGCGCAACATCCAGGTATTCACCCATACAATACCTGCTTGCAGATTCGCGGCCAAGTAGTGAGCGCGCTGAAGGTTATTCGTCCACACGGTTGCGCTTAGTCCGTAGGGGGTAGCGTTTGCAAACTCAAGTGCTTGTACATCTGTGTCAAATGGTTGGATGGTAACCACCGGGCCAAATATCTCCTCCTGATTGGTGCGGCAGTTTGTAGACAAACCTTCAATGACCGTTGGGGAAATATACCAGCCTTTGTCAAAAGGGGCGGGCATGTGTAGTGCCGACCCACCAGCAAGGATTTGTCCACCTTCTTCTTTAGCCAGTTCGATGCAACCCAATACTTTATCGAAGTGCATCTTTGACACCACCGCGCCAAGGTTGTTTGTGGGGTCGCTGGGGTTGCCGACTTTTATGTTTTTTACGCGTTCGAGGAAGTCTTTTTTGAACCGGGGATAGATGCTTTTTTCTACATAGATTCTCGATCCACAAAGACATATTTGGCCTTGATTATTGAAGGAGGAACGCACGGTGGTTTCCAGCATTTTCTCATAATCGCAGTCGGCGAAGATCAGGTTAGGGTTTTTGCCACCCAATTCGAGACTCAATTTTTTGAACATTGGCGCAGCGATGCGTGCAATTTCTGCTCCAGCCCGGGTGCTTCCCGTAAATGAAATGGCTTTGATTTCAGGATGGCGGACCATAGATTCTCCAGCCCGAAGTCCAAGGCCATGTACAATATTGAGTACCCCGGGTGGTAATCCGGCCACCTTACAGATGTCGCCTAATAGGTAGGCGGTCATTGGCGTCACCTCTGAAGGCTTGCCTATAACGCAGTTTCCAGCTGCCAATGCTGGTGCTATTTTCCAAGTGAAGAGATAAAGCGGGAGATTCCAGGGTGAAATACAAGCTACTACTCCCAAAGGCTGGCGCAAGGTGTAACTCAAGGATTCTGGCGCATGATGGCTTTCAGATGCGAAATGTAAAAGCGCGGTAGCAAAGAACTTGAAATTGAGTGCGGCCCGCGGGATATCTACGGTTCTGGCAGTCGTTACTGTTTTGCCCGAATCCGTACTTTCTGCCTCGGCAAGGGCATCAAGGTTCTGAAGGATGCGATTGGCCACGGCCTGA
>JANMME010000962.1:0-8932 GCA_031373015.1 Saprospiraceae bacterium | reverse complement strand
TTCGGGTTATTTCCTCCCCCGTGGTACGAATATTTGGATAATTTTTTTTTTGGTTGTGTTGGGGTCCGTTTGTAAGTTTTTATAAGCACCCCAGATTGCGTCCCTCCGCCACGCCAACCCGAATTTTCGTCCATTTTCTACCAAGATTTAGCCCCTCTGGGGCTGCAAAAAATTCGGGATGACTCAAGTTGTTGATTCTATCCACAACTAACAAAAACTCAACGTATCGCCACCATCTTCCGCCAGGCTACATGCGTGCCAGATTCTAATTTGTAATACAATACGCCCGGTGTACGAACCCAGTTTCCTTCCAGTTGAACGGCATTGTAGCCTTCTTTGAAAGCATCCGTTTTGTCCCAGAGCAGTCGGCCTTCAGCGTCATACACGCTCAGCTTCGCTTCGGCGGCATTGGGCAGATGAAAACCTATGCTGGTTGTGTTGCTGAATGGATTGGGTTCGTTCTGATAGAGCGCAAAGCCATCTTTTTCAATCGTTTCAATACCCGTTGCCGGCCCCTCCTGAATGGTGAATGTGTATTCGCAGACCGTTTCGTTGCCACATTGATCTAGTACCATCCATTTGATTTTGTGCGTTCCTTTGGGGAGCTGCGGCGTCACGAATGTATTGGGTGAAAGGGCAGTATTCCAACGGACGGAAGCAATTGTCTGGGTTGGAGTGCTGCTTCTCCGAAGGCTAAAGTGCCATTTTTGGTTGGTTGGCACGGGCCTGGAATCGAACGTGACAGGGGTTCCGCCTAAGTAACCGGGCGTATTGAAATTGTTGTACCGGATGGTGTCTGCGCCGGGAAGGTTGGAGGAATTCACCACCGATTCCATAATGCCATCGTTGTCCAAATCCAGGAAGAGCAAAAATGCTATACCAGCCAAATTAGCCCCAGAACAATCATCCGAACTGCTAATAATCAGGTTTGTTCCCGCTTCTGCCAAATCCTGCGCGGGAAGGTTGGGGTTGAACACATTGTGCCAAAGCGTAGGGTCGTTTAGCGTTGTATCAGCAATGGTAACCGGGCCGGTAGGACAGTCCGCGATGTCCGGATCTTGGGTATCTACAATCTTGATGTGCTGCGTGTACTCATATCTGTTGGCGTTGTTGCTCCAGAATGTGCAGTAATTCGTGGCAGCAGTATCCGTTGGACTTATTTTTACAATGGTAGCATTCCAGGGAGGCAAGGCGCCACAAGATGAAACAATGGGGCCAGGCAAGTTAGAAGGGTGATTAACAATGGCGTTTGGGTTCGGATTTGGCACAATGGTCGGCGGTAGGATTGGATTGAAGGTACACCAGTTTATGACAGACCACTTGCGCTCGATTTTGAAACAAGCATCTGGAACGACCGGGAAGACCTCATCTTCATAAGATTTGGCCAACAACTCGCAGTCTTCACCGAAAAACGTTGGTTCACCATAGTTGCCTGTGCCGTTACAGGTCGTTACAATCACATCGTTCGGGAAATGTATAAAGTAATCCTGATTGTAATTCACCACAATCTGTTGGGTGCATTGGCTGCTGTTGCCATTACAGTCAAATGCACGGAAAGTGCGCACGATGGTGCCTCTGCTGCAAAGCGTGTCAAAGTTCGAGTAGTTCACCTGATGCGTCAAACCGCACTGGCCATCGTAGATTTTGGAGGCATCAAGACAGCAGTTGTCATCTAAAGTTGCGTTACCGTAGAGTGACAAGTTTTGTTGAAACTGGTCGCAGCTGAGCACTGTATTGGGCGGAGGTGTACACGTTGGTTTGGTTTTGTCTGTCACGTCCACCTGAATAATGCACTCGTTAAAGAGTGGGTTGCCATCAGGGCCGGTAGAAATGTTGCCATTCGTGTCAAGCTGATATACACGCAGGATGACGGGCTGAATGGTGCCCACTTCGCAGCTGTAGAATTTGATCGAGTCCCCTTCTGAAATGGCGCGTTCAAACTCGCTTGGGAAATCAGGGAAGGCATCATTGCAAGGCGTTTTGCCGTTCGTGGCGTTCAGGCCCAGGATGCAATCGCTGTAGGGCGCCATACGGCGGATAGTGAATTTCACGTTGCCACACACATCATAAGAGCCATCATCAAATACGATGGCTTTTACCCAGGTGACGCCACCAAAATGGCAAGCGTCGAGCGCAACAGGATTGCCGTTCGGGCCTTCAGGGCCGAAACAGTCTGATTGGTCGTCTTTATCAATAGCAACGGTTGTTGTTTCGTCGCAAGCCGCAACCGGTGGCACATAGTCGCGTATGGTCAGTTGGAAGGAACAGGTAGCCGTATTACCGCAGTCGTCTTCAACCACATACTCCACCAAGTGTGCGCCACGTGGCAGGCATGTTGTAGTGCCCAAAGCACCGAGCGTGTCAGGATTCGACAAGTTGTTTCCTGGAAAATCCGTCAGGCTGCCGCCAATGGCTTCCGTACCTATTTGCAGGCCCGTATTTGGATCAAATAGCGTAATCGTGCCACCTATGGACTTGACTCTAGAACAGCCATCTGAGATGATCACGTCAGGCAGGTCTACCGTTGCGCAGCAAGTAAATGGGTCTGTAGATACCGTCGGGTTGTCAGGGCAAACAAACGCTGCGCCCTGATCGTCCACCACCTTTATGATCTGGTTGTGGACGAGGCCTTCGCCGGTACACCAGTCTACGATCGTCCATTCCCGCCGGATTTTGTAAGTGCCGTCGCAGACTTTGATTACAGCATCTGTGTAGCCCCAGTTGACCGTGCAGCCTCCCGGGAGGCCAAAGAGTAATGGCTCACTCTGGAGCCCCTGACTTGAAATCCATTCAGGAGACGCATAGTTTCCGCCGCTACAGCTCAGTGCAGGGGCATCTATGCCATCATAGTTTGGTGGAACAATAACGTCTGACAAACCAGGTCGCGACTGATCAATGCGTTGAATGCAAGTAGTTATGTTGCCGGATGCGTCTTTGGCAGTCCACGTACGGTTGATGTGAGCCGTTAAGCCAGAAGCACAGGTGTCAGGAATAGTGGTATCAAGGTAGCTCAACGTTACGGCAGAGCAGTTGTCCAACTGTGGATCACCACAGCCAGCAGGAACAAGGTATTGATTGTTACCAATTGCCTGTACACAGTTGCCGCTAAGACCGTTTGGAAAGCCCGCAGAGAACTGGCCAGTCATGTTTATGTACAGTTCAGCAATTTCTACCACTGCAATCTGGCCGAAACCCATGAGGTCAGGGTTACTAACCTTGATCTGCCAGATACCTTCCGCATTTTCACCATCGAATACGGCAAGTGAGTCATAACCGAAGAGCGACATGATGTCAAGGTTCAGGTCAACGCCTATGTCAGTACATAGGTTACTTTCAAGACCTTCGTCGTCGAAGCGCGCGAAAATTGGGTCAGTCAGACCACAACCACCGATTCCGTCCCAGATCAAAGCAGAAGTGCCAGCAGGGCTGACCACTTCGATTTGAACATTCCATGCCATTGCATTTTGGATTTTTACACGACAATCTACGTCATTCACAACAGCATCAAAACCAACCGGGAGGTTGAAAATGAAGTACTGACCCGAATCGAGTGACCTGGGAAGGCTATCAGCAGCAAATTTCAAAGTGAAGGTTGCGGTCTGTGTGTATTCAGGAGCGAAGCTCGGGAAGTTGCAAGGCAACTGCGCCGATGGGCAATCCAGCATCGGAGCTTGTTTGTCTTCAATTTTCGCATTGCCCCAGCATTTGTTGCTGGTAACAGGGTCTGTGATGCGGACTTGATAGGTTTTGCCAATGTCGGAAGCGCCTACACAGGCGGATACCCAGGGGCCATTGCCATAAGGAGGTGTTTTATCCAATTCTACCAAATAGTTGTTAAAGCAGCCATAAGGGCCGCCTTCCATTACTTCCCCTGCACCAATACAATATTGACAATTTTCGTTCAGGGAAATGTAAGTCAAATCATTACAGACAAGCGAAAATACCGGGTTCGGGAATTTATTCACGATTACGTCAAAACAGCAGGTAGTATCACCATCAGGAAGCCCTAGTGGGGGTAAATCTATCGTGAAACAGTTGTGTGTAGTGCCGATAGGAAAAGCAGCGCCACTAGGCAACCCCGAGGTTTGCACCGGGATGGAAGGCAGGCAATCGCCCGTGGTATGCACATCATAAGTCACCACCATCTCACATTCGCCAGAGCCCAAGGTGAAGCTCAGGTCGCCTGGGCAAACGAGTTCACAGGGCGCCAGTGATAAAACGTGGTTTGGCGCCCCATTATCTGGGCCGCCAGTAAAGGCAATTAGGGGCGTTGCATTTGTTGTTGAGCTCAACAGCAACCAAGCCAATAGGCAATTAAGGCGGAGAAAAAAGATTCTTTTCATGGGAAAAATTGGATTTAGGTATGAAAAAAAATTGTGCGCAAATAAATGGAATAATCTGGACAAAAGGATACAATCTTTCACGACGCCATGGCCAATGAATGGGTTTGTTGAGTAAACGAGGGTAATGCTTTATTTACGCCTGTTTTCAATGTTGCAGCACCCATGCCATATTAAAATTTATTGCACCCCCTTTCTCCGCCAGACAAAAAAAACCCGGCCCTGACTTTTCAAGACCGGGGTTCTCGCCTATGAAGCATAAGACATCTGAACCATTAGGATAGGATCTCTGGGGCGGCTTACTTGAATAATTTTTTGTTTAAATAATGGTTTTCACCGTGTTGCAACGACAACCAGTACTCAAAAAGGCATAGCAAAACCTTGGGGCGTTAAAGAACGCCTTGAGCAGAGCTTGGACAGTAAAATTCTAATAAAGGAGAGAATTGCCCACAAAGGGGACAAAATTGACGCATAATGCGACAAGCGCAGCGGTGGTAAAAACCTGCCCATGGGATAATCGGTTTCGGTGATGTAATCGGCACATCAGTGTCTGTTGCTTCGGATTACTGCGGATTAAAAAAAATAAGGACGCACAAAAATAACAAAAAACTCCAGTTAGAGGTCAAGTCAGGACTGTATTAATTCAAAATGTCGGCATTCCGTCTTTTTTAACGGTTGAGCAAGCGCTTCACATCGTGTAAAACCCGCCCCAATTTCTGCCAAATTCCTCCCAATAGGCCTCAACTTTACTCCGCGCTGGGAATTCAGAATATATTTCTGCTTTGTTTATGCACTGAAGCACATGGCGCGTTGGTTCTGACACCTCCTCAGGCAGTTCACTGGGCGAAAACCATGCCACATCCTTGAATTTTTTAGTTTCCATGGATTCTGGTTCGCCCGAAAAACGGTCAGACTTGAAATAGAGCACCAGCAACGTTTCGTTCTTCTTGAGTTTATGACGGTGCAAGGTGTGAACAAGCGTCAGGTCTTCTGGATTCACATGAATAGAAGCTTCCTCTTTTGCCTCGCGGGCAAGTGCTTCGCGGGCAAATTCGTGTTCCTCCACATTGCCGCCTATAAGCGTATAGCGCCCGCCATTGCGCTTGGTTTGTCGGAGAAAAAGCAGTTTTCCGTTTTCTTCTAGAATAAGGCGCACGGCAAAGATGAGCATGACGGGATATAATTGCTATTATTGTTTGAAAATAAAGGGGTTGAAAGCATGCTCATTCTGCGTAAATCGCCAGCAAGGCTGTTTCTACTTCTTCTTTTGATGCCTTATTATTAGCCAGCTCTTTTTGCTTTTTGTTGCGGAGCACACGCAGGTCGGCCTGTGTTTTTTGATAAAGATCTACCTGCTCCTTGGTGTTTAAGACGCGGCGGATACTGGCGAGTGTACCCTTTTGCACGTTCTGCATTTTTGCCCGGTAGAGCGCAGGATCGGAGTTTTGGAAGCCGGCAATTTCTGCTGTATTTTTTGATTTGCGCACTAGGATCGTGTACATCTGCTTGGCTTGGTCGGCGTTGAGCGCGTACTTCTCTGTAAGTGCTTCTGTGGCCTTGCGCATTTCTTGGTCGTTGGTGACCGGCGCTGGCGCAGAAGTCTGGGCATTGATTGCAGCGCCAAATTGAAGCAGCAAAACGAATAAAAAGAGCAATTTTTGCATGGTGCAGGTTAAATTATTGGTTGCAGAAAGGGTTGAAAAGTGGGTTCAAAAGTAGGCAAACTTCGTAACTATCCAGCCGCTCCCAAATTCCCGAAAGGAATCTATGTTTATAGTAAAGAAATGGATTGTTTGGTAGGAATCCTGAAGGGATTGTATGTTTTTAGCCCGGTTTTCACATAAAATCCCTTCGGGATTTGTGGAAAATCTTGTTCTCGTACTATAAACATAGATTCCCTTCGGGAATTTGGGAGCGGCTGGATAGTTCCAATCTTCCTATTTTCAGCGCAGGAGGGCAAGATGTGCGCCCTGAATGTTCGAGGTCTTACTCGCGAAGTTCTTTTATTTCTTCTTCGACGCCACCGATTTGGAGCTTCCAGCCGGCGCCTTCCACCATGAAACGAATAAGGTCGAGCATTTTTGCGCCTTGTGCATCGGCCTCAGAAAGAAGATTGCTTTTCAAAGCACTGTCGCGGATGAGGTCTTTGGCGCGTTGGTTGACGCGGGTGTAGTCTTCAGGTGAAAATGAGGCGAAAAGCCCTTCGGATACGTCGTAATAATCCAAAGTATGGTCAATGCTCAGGATTTCCGGTTTGGGCAAACCACTTATATGGATGGTTTTAGTGATCGGATCCGCCACAATATTCAATCGTTCCAGGTTGTAGCCCGCCGACACGGTAGCCCGCACCCGCACCAGTATCTTTTTATCCCAAAAGAAGCTGAAATAACCTTGATATTCAGAGTAGTTGTAGATTTCTGAAAAGGTGCCTTCAACGGTGCTGAGCTTGGCCACCGCCTGTATTTTTTCGAGCAGGACCGTCGAGTCTTCTACGGGCTTTGAGCCCGACGAAAAATAACGCCAACTCAGCCAGCCCCCCACAAGAAAGGCGATCAGGACGGTAAGGAAAGAAGTAGAGCGCATAGATTGGAAAAAGTTGAACAGACAAATGTACGGCACGGCTACATTTGCCCGCGTAAACACTTTTATACTCCATGCTCATCTTCAAAAAAGTAGCCGACTTGCGTCAATGGCTTGCCACTCAAACCATTCCAATAGGTTTTGCGCCCACCATGGGAGCACTCCACGATGGGCATCTCGAGCTTATCCGGATGGCAAAAAGGGAAGGATGCCTTGCCGTGGCCAGCATATTCGTAAACCCGACCCAGTTCAACGATCCCCGCGACCTAGAAAAATACCCACGCACTACTGAAAAAGATACAGCCTTGCTCCTTTCTGCCCAATGCGATGCGCTTTTCATCCCAAGCGTAGAAGAGGTGTACCCCCCAGGAGAAAACCTGACGATAGAACTGGATTTCAAGCAGTTGGACAAAGTAATGGAGGGAAAGTTTCGACCCGGGCATTTCAAAGGTATGGCGACCGTGGTAAACCGCTTGCTAGACATTGTGCGCCCACAACGGCTTTACATGGGACAAAAAGATTTCCAGCAGCTCAGCATCGTGCGCGACATGGTCCACCAACTCTCTTTGCCCGTCGAACTTGTCATGTGCCCCACCGTGCGGGAATCCGATGGCTTGGCCATGAGCAGCCGAAATATGCGCCTTACGCCCGAGATGCGTATGGTCGCGCCTGTGATTCACCAAACCCTGCAATGGGCAAAAACGGAAATGGGCAAAAACCGCCCTGCTCCTGAAATTCAAAGGGAAGCCCTGCAAAAACTTGCCGCCAGCGGTCTCCGCCCCGAGTATTTCGAGATCGTGGATGGCGAAACCTTGCTAAATTTGCAGCATAGCAGCGACAGCGAATTTATTGTGGCATGTGCCGCTACTTTCGCGGGCGAGCTGCGATTGATTGACAACCTTGTTTTAAAATGAAAAAACAATCTAAAACGCCGCTATTCAACACGATCCGCAAGGCATTTGGAATGGCCCTTGCTGCCGAACGCCGCAAAAGTTCCGCTGAAGAAATCGTGCAACGCAGTGAAGAATTCCGCCGTTCTCGCCGCAAATTTTTGGAGAACATGGGCAAAACCGCCTTGGTCGGAAGCCTTGCACCCAAGCTTATTTTGCCCAAGGCGGGCAACTTTTATAGTCGCGCCCTCGCTCCGCGCATCGCCATTGTGGGAGGGGGCATGGCGGGCCTGAATGCGCTGCACTATTTGAAAAAAAGTGGGCTGGATGCCACCATTTACGAATCGTCCAACCGAACCGGGGGGCGGATTTTCACTGTAACGGATGCCATGGGGCCAGGCACCTGGACGGAGTTCGGAGGCGAGTTTATAGATACCAACCATGAAGATATGTGGCGCTTGGCCGAAGAATTTGACCTGGAACGCATTGATTATGCCCAAGCTTCAGAAGAAAAACTTGCCCAAGAAGCCTTCTTTTTCAACGGCCAACATTACTCGCTGGCACAAGTGGTGGAGGAATTCCGGGGTTTTGCCCCCCGGATGCAGGCCGACATGGACAAGTTGGACGACGAAATTTCTTACAAGGCTCAAAACCGGTTTGTAAAAAAATTCGATCACATCTCGCTCTCGCGATATTTGGAACAAATCGGCGCATCTGGGTGGATCAAACGGCTCATCGAATCGGCTTATGAATCCGAGTACGGTCTTTCCCCCCAGGTCCAATCAAGCCTCAACCTGCTGATACTCATCACCACCGACACCTCAAAAGACAAAGTGGACCTTTTTGGCATCAGCGACGAGCGTTACAAGCTGCGCAACGGCAACCAGCAAATCCCCAACGCGCTGGCCAAACGGTACACCAATCATCTTGAAATGGGGCGTGCTTTGCAGGCCATACGGCCCAAAGGCAATGCTTACGAACTCGTTTTTTCTGGTATGAGTGAGCCTGTAGTGGCTGATTATGTAATCATTACGATCCCTTTCAGCATCCTGCGCAAGTTGGATGTGAAACTGGAAATGCCCAAGGTCAAACGCAAGTGTATCAACGAATTAGGGTACGGGA
>JANMME010000955.1:0-2365 GCA_031373015.1 Saprospiraceae bacterium | reverse complement strand
AGGGGCTGATGCCCGCGCGGCATTTATGAGTGTCATCAAAACCCTGAAAAAGCGCGGCCAAGATATTGTGGAGGGGCTGATATTGGTAATGCGCACCGGAAGCATGCCCGAATTCAACGCACAGTACCGCTAATCAATTACCCTTATCGGCAATAGTTTGATTGCTTTTTTTAAAAATTTGAACCTCAGTTAATCAAGTTTCAAATTCACATAGATCCGGCATTTGCTAAATATCTATATTTCGACCATCTCGCTCCTTACCTTTCGCCTTCGTTTCCCCTCCAAACTCCGCCTTCAACTTCTCCAAAAACTTAGACTTATTCTGCCCCCTCTCCTTGACCATTTCACTGCTCCCCGCTACAAACCCTTCCACATACGGATGCTCACTACGCTGAAACCCTTTCACCAGCAGTTTGGAAAGCTGGGGCAGGTGCTTCTCCACCAAGTACCCCGCGTTAAAAGCCCGTTGTGTGATCTGGTTGGCAGTCATCAGAAGGTATCTTTTGCTTTCAGTTTTAGAAATTCCATGATGGACTCCCGGTCGTAGAGGATCAGTTTTTTGCTGGGCTGGGAAAATCGGATCGAGCCATCGTCACGGTATTTCTGCAAGGTCGTCTTTGAGCTGATGTGCAGCAGGCGCATGGCTTCTTCGTCGTTGATCCATTGGTCATGCTCGATGCTGTGCTTGTCCTTTAGGCGGCCTACGACCTCTTCCACCAAAGCATAGAACGCTTCTGATTCAAGGCAGATAATATCCAGGCGGTTTCCAAACTCCGGCATGGGCATAAAAGTAGAAACAATATTAATGCGCGGAAGCTAAATGCCCTAAAATTTCGATGGACGATGCCCGTTCTTCAGAACAAGGCTCTGCCAAAAGATGGCACTCTGAACTGTAATGAAGGGAAAAGAAGGGGAGCGGATGCCTAAAATCCACCGGGCGGTGAAATTTTTCAAAAAAATTTATGGCATCAAAAAAGGCCAAATCAGACCATAAAAGCCCACATTCCGCTTGCAAATTGCTTGCAAATAAAAAAAGAGTTACAAACTTTCGTTCGTAACTCTTTGATAATCAACGTGGGCACAGAAGGACTCGAACCTCCGACTTGCTGCTTGTAAGGCAGCCACTCTGAACCAACTGAGTTATGCGCCCTTTGCTTAAAGCGGCGGCAAATGTCCGATGTTCTATCCGGAAAACCAAACTGTTTTTTCAGAAAATTATCTGGCGCGTTTAAAAACACACCATCACCCCTGCATCTTCACCGCATTATCCGCAATCGTCAACGCCTCAATAATCCCCTCCAAATCCCCTTCCACCACTTTATCGAGGTTGAAATTCTTGTTGTCACCTTCCAGTCGGTGATCCGTCACGCGGTTTTGCGGCCAGTTGTAGGTGCGGATTTTTTCGGAGCGGTCGCCTGTGCCGACAAGGCTTTTGCGGGCGGAAGCAAAGGCGGAAAATTCTCTTTGGACCTGGGCTTCCCGGATCTGCTGCACCAGGCGACCCATGGCAATGTCGCGGTTTTTGTGTTGCGAACGGCTTTCGGTACTCTCGGCCACCACGCCCGTGGGTATGTGGGTGAAGCGCACGCCAGACTCCGTCTTGTTCACGTGCTGACCGCCGGCGCCGGAAGCGCGGAAGGTGTCGGTGCGGATGTCTTCTTTTCGAATATTGATGTCTTCGGGTTCCATTTTGGGGAGCACGACTACGGTGGCGGCGGAGGTGTGCACGCGGCCTTTGGCCTCGGTTTCTGGGACGCGCTGCACCCGGTGGGCGCCCGATTCGAACTTGAGTTTTCCGTAAACGTTATCGCCGGAGACTTCGAGCACGAGCTTGCTGTATCCGCCCGCAGTGCCGGGTGTTTCATCCACCAACTCGACTTCCCAACCCTGGTCTGAAAAATAGCTCGAATACATTCTATAAAGATCCCCAGCGAAAATGGCCGCCTCATCACCGCCCGTGCCGGAGCGGATTTCAAAAATCACATCTTTCTCATCCTCAGGGTCTTTGGGGGTCAAAAGGGTAATGAGAAGTTCTTCTAAGGTGTCTCGTTCCGGTTCCAGTGATGCGATTTCGTCACGGGCCATTTCGCGCATTTCGGGATCGGTGTCGGCGGCCAGCATGGCCTTCGCACTGGCAATGTCGGCAAGGGCCCGCTCATATTTTTCAGCGGCCTCCACGAGCGGTTGGAGTTTCTTGTACTCCTTGTTCACCTTCTTCGACTTTTCAGGGTCGGCCACGGTGGAAGGGTCGCTGAGTTGCTCCTCCAGGTGGGTATATTTTTCGCGTATGGCGCGTAGTTTGTCCAGCATTGTCAGAAAGTCGAAATTGGTTTTGGAAGTTGCTTGAAGCGTATGGAACACGGAT
>JANMME010000954.1:0-6867 GCA_031373015.1 Saprospiraceae bacterium | reverse complement strand
GATAAAATAATTGTGTTGGAGGATGATCTGGCGACCTCACAGTATTTTCTATCTTTTATGAATGAGGCTCTTACTGTTTATAAATCTGATGGTAAGGTAGCTTGCATATCTGGTTATATATACCCGGTAAAAGAAAACCTGCCGGAAACATTTTTTCTTAAAGGGGCAGACTGCTGGGGTTGGGCAACCTGGAAACGAGCTTGGAGTGTTTTCGAAGAAGATGGCAGAAAGTTATTGAGCGAATTGGAAAGCAAATCATTGACCAGGGCTTTTGATTTTGAGGGTTCCTATCCCTATACCCAAATGTTAAAGGATCAAATTAAGGGTAAAAACAGTTCGTGGGCAATTCGTTGGTATGCATCAGCATTTGTAAATAACATGTACTGTTTATATCCAGGGAGATCGCTTGTTCAGAATATTGGAATTGATGGATCAGGTACACATAGCGGAGTTTCAAATAGATGGGATGTTGATTTATCCAAGGCCAAAATACATGTAAAACCAATTCCAATACAAGAAGATAACAATTCCAAAAGCATCATTATAAAATATTTTAAAACTATTAGAAAAAATAGTCGGCTCTCGTTTAAAAAAATCATTAATAAATTATTTTACCCAAGACTTGGTTCCATAACATTTCAAAGAATGTATGAAGAGGTATTGCAAAAATTAAAAAATATTATTCCAAATTCCGTTTTTGCCTTATATAGGGATATTTTCTTTCCATCTAAAAAACATGGCTGGTTTGGCAATTATTCCACCTGGGCTGAAGCAAAGGCTGAGTGCACAGGCTATGATGCTGCAATTATTTTAGAAAAAGTAAAAGCATCTACCCTAAAAGTTAAAAAAGGAGAAGCCGTTTATGAGCGTGATTCTGTGGTATTTAATAAATTAGAGTATTCTCAAGCGTTGTTAGATGCTTTTACATCAATAGCGAAGCAAAATAACGAAATGCTTAGTATTGTTGATTTTGGCGGGTCATTGGGAAGTTCATATTTTCAAAATAAAACATTTATGACTCATTTAAATAGTTTACAATGGAATGTAGTAGAGCAAGCACATTTTGTAGCGTGCGGCCGACAATTCATTGAAGATGACCAGCTAAAATTTTATGATACGATAGAAGGTGCGTTAAAAGAAAATCGGGCGAATGTATTATATTTGTCAAACGTGATTCAATATCTCGAAAAACCGTACGAGCTCATTGAAAAATGTTTGAACTTTGAGATTGAGTATATAATTATTGATCGTACTGCATTTGTTGACTCTTCAAATGAACGCATAACGGTGCAAATTGTACCTGAATCTATTTATAAAGCTTCATACCCAACATGGTTTTTTAATGAACAGAAATTTCTTATTGCATTTAAAGATAAGTACAAAATATTAAACGGGTTTTTAAGCAACATAGAAAAACCAATTAACATTGACAAGCAAACTAGGGCCTACTGGAAAGGTTTTTTACTAAAAAGAGTGAAATGAATAAATTACCCTACTTGAATTTGGGTTGCGGCGCAACATTTGATAAAAATTGGACAAATATTGATTTTGCCTCCTTCAGTCCCGAAGTGAAGGAATACAACCTGTTGAAAGGCATTCCATACCCTGATAACAGCTTTGATCTTGTTTACCACTCACATATTTTGGAGCATTTTCCTAAAAAAGATGCCTATAAATTTATTGCGGAGTGTCATCGTGTACTTAAACCAGGAGGCATTATAAGGGTTGTTGTTCCAGACCTGGAGCAGATAGCACTTAATTACATAAAGTATTTGAACGAATCCCTTGAAGGGATACCGGGTGCAAGTGAAAAATATAACTGGACAATGATTGAAATGTATGACCAGGTGGTAAGAGACACCAGCGGAGGAGAAATGGTAGAATATATAAAAGACCTCTCAAAGAACAACGACCAATTTTTGTTAGATCGTAATGGAAAGGAAATCGAATTGCTCATGCAGTCGGTACGCGAACAAAAAGCAAACAGGCCTGAAATAGGGCTAAGAAAGTTGTTTTCGCACCTATATCACACGAGTATAAAAGCGCTCTTTAAGAACGTGGTAATGCAATACGGTTTTGCTGGATTAAGAAAGTATTTGTTCCGGAGCCAGGGAGAGATACATCAGTGGATGTACGACAGATATTCTATAAAGGGGATGTTGGAAAACCAAGGATTTGTGAAGGTGGAAAAGAAAACGGCATTTACAAGCTACCTGCCTCAATGGAGCGAATACAAATTGGATGGTGAGAATGGAAAGATAAGAAAACCAGATTCACTTTTTATAGAGGCCGTTAAATAAAAATATATGAAATTAAATTTTTGTACTTTATTTAATTCAAATTATTTGTCACGAGGTTTGGTAATGTATGATTCATTATTGAGCCATTGTGATGATTTTCATTTATTTATTTTTGCCTTTGATGACAAATGCCAGAGCTTTTTAAAATCACAAAACTATGGCCATATAACGGTTATTCCTTTGAATGAATTTGAAGATGAAGCATTGTTGAAGGTGAAACTGACACGTTCCGCAACGGAGTACTGCTGGACCTGCGCATCCTCGACAATTTTATACGCTATAAAAACATTCGCGTTGTCTAACTGTACCTATATTGATGCCGACATGCTATTTTATGCCAATCCAAAGGTCTTGATTGATGAGATGGGAGAAAATTCGGTATTGATTACGGAACATCGTTATACGCTAGCGTATGATCAAACAAACCAAAGCGGAAAATACTGTGTGCAGTTTGTTACCTTTAAAAATGATGCGTGTGGAATGAAAGTACTTAATTGGTGGAGAAATGCTTGTATAGCATGGTGCTATGCCCGTGCTGAAGACGGTAAATTTGGGGATCAAAAATATCTGGATGATTGGACCACTCGTTTTGAAGGGGTGCATGTTTTGCAGCACCTGGGAGGAGGGCTCGCACCCTGGAATGCGCAACAATTTGCATTTGATTTTATAAATGAAAAATTGATGGGCGTGGAGCACACCTCAAATAAGCAATTTGAAGCAATCTTTTTCCATTTCCATGCGCTAAAATTTTACAACCAGGATAAAGTTTTACTCACAGGCTACCCTTATTTTTTAAGCAATGAAGTCAGGGACATTTTTTACAAACCATATATTAGGATGCTTTGCCAAAAAAATACTGATATTTTAAAAATCAACCCTTCTATTGATCCAAATGGCGCCTCGGCGAAATCTTTGATCGGTGCACCAATGGTACTCACACATGTTTATTTTTATATGGTAGGTTTGTTTCAGTTTGCGAAAAATGTCTTTGGTCGTCAAAATATTGGTTATAAATTGGCACAACTTTACTATTTTAAAACAGACAGATTTTTGCAATAAAATTTCCTTAAATGGCTCATTTGATTGATTTAAAAACTTTTACAGACCAACGGGGCAACCTGACTGTGATCGAAAAGGTGATCCCATTCGACATAAAAAGAGTATTTTATATTTACGGCGTAGATGATTCAAAACGGGGCGGACATCGACATTTTAATACGGTGCAGGCTGCGATATGTTTAAAAGGAAGTTGTATCATTTATAACAATGATGGCGAAAGGGAAGAAGAGTTTGAGCTAAGCATGCCAGATAAGTGCCTGATTATAGAACCAAAGGACTGGCATATCATGTATGATTTTACGCCGGATGCAATACTAATGGTATTCGCGTCTGAATATTTTGATGCGAAAGACTACATTCATGAACCATATACATCATGATAGAATACGAAAATCTCGGCAAATTGAATAGGCCTTTCTTTGATGAGTATAAGGCTGCTTTTGAGCAAACCCTGGAAAATGGCTGGTATATATTGGGGGAAAATGTGAGGGCATTTGAATCTGAATTTGCCGCTTACTGTGGCGTGAAACATTGTATTGGAGTGGCTAATGGATTAGATGCTTTGATTATTGCCTTGCGTGCTTTTAATTTTGATAAGGGACGGGAAGTCATTGTGCCATCCAATACCTACATTGCTACCATACTGTCCATAGTACACAATGGACTGATACCTGTTCTCGTGGAGCCGGATATTGCTACCTATAATATTGACCCTCAAAAAATAGAAGAAAAAATTACGTCTAAAACATGCGCCATTATGGTGGTTCATTTATATGGTAAGGCGTGCGATATGGAGCCCATTGATATAATAGCTAAGCAATATGATCTAAAAATTATTGAAGATTGCGCGCAGGCACATGGGGCAAAATATAAAAACGAAAAGGTGGGAAGCTTTGGCGACATCAATGCATTCAGTTTTTACCCGACTAAAAACTTGGGCGCGCTTGCCGATGCAGGGGCCATTACAACAAGCGATGATTCGCTTGCCGAAACAATTAGGTCCTTGCGCAATTATGGCTCGAGCGTAAAGTATTATAACGACCTGATAGGTTTTAACTCCAGACTTGATGAGATTCAGGCCGCATTTTTATCCATAAAATTAAAACACCTTGACAAAATAAATCAACACAAATTGTTTTTGGCAAACCTTTATTTAAAAAATTTAAAAACAGATTTTATTAAACCTGTTGTTCATCCGGATTACTTTGATGTTTATCACATATTCAATATTCGTCACCCCCAGCGAGACAAATTGAAAGCTTATTTGTTAGAAAATCAAATAAAGACTGATATCCACTATCCACTTGCTCCCAATAAACAAAAAGCCATGGTGGGGATATTAGATGACCAACAAACGCCCATTGCAGAAGAAATTCATCAAACAACGTTGAGCTTGCCAATATCGTATTATCATACGGAGCAAGACATTTTAAATGTAATTGATGTCATAAACAGGTTTTAAACCATGCCCAAGGTATCTATTATCACCATTAATTACAATAATTGCGATGGCCTTGAAAAAACCATCCCAAGCGTCCTATCTCAAACCTTCACCGATTACGAATACATCCTCATTGACGGCGGCTCCACCGATGGCAGCCTTGAGCTGATCAAAAGCCATGCGGACAAAATAGCCTATTGGGTCTCTGAAAAAGACGCCGGTATTTACGATGCCATGAACAAAGGAATTGCTGTAGCCAAAGGGGAATATTGCTTGTTTCTGAACTCTGGAGACTATTTGTATCAAACGGATGTGTTACAGCAGGTGGCGGATCTCCATTTATCGGCAGACATTTGTTACAGTGATTTGCTAACGGCAAGAGACGGCGTAATGGTGGGAAGAATAAACAGCCCTGAAAAAATCTCCCTTGCTTTTTTGTTGGTCGGTACCATCCCGCATCAGGCGCAATTTATCAAAAGGGCCTTGTTTGAGGAGTATGGCAACTACTCCGGCGCTTATAAAATGTGTGCGGATTGGGAGTTTGTTATCCGAGTATTCTTTAAAAAGAAACCCTTTGAATTTAAACATATTGCAATACCTGTGGCTGTGTATGACCTGTCGGGCTTTAGCAGCAATCCCGTTAGTTATAAATTGTATTATACCGAACGAAAAAAAATAAACAGGCACTATTTTCCTGTAATGATGTCAGGGGCCTACTCTGCTTTTGTTGCGTTGATCCAATCCGGATTGTTCAATAACTCGTTTATGGCGCGAAGCATTCAATGGTTAAGAAAATACGTTTTAAGGAGACTTGGCGAAGAAACGATCTCAAAAGGGTAGTCAGCCGATTCGAATTAGTATATCCTGCAGGCTTGAGATCACACTGGAAATATCATATTTCAACGCCTCCTCCCGGCATCTATCTTGCATTTTCGCATAGCGTTCCGGGCTCATCTCCAGCACTTCCCGCCAGTATTTTAGCAAATCATCTTTGTCATCGAACAGAAACCCCGTTTCACCATGAAGGATCGTTTCCCTGGGGCCTCCGCTGTTGTGGGATATCACGGGCGTCCCATACATCATGGATTCTATGGGCACCAGTCCAAAGGTTTCATGCATTGAATAGGACACGGTCAGTTTTGCTTTAAGGTATAAATCCTCCAGTTGTTCCTTCACAGTCCAGCCCAGGAACAGCACCTTATCTTCAAGACCCAGGGAAGCCACCCTTTTTTCAAGGTTCTCTTTTTCCTCTCCATCTCCCGCGATGAGCAGTTTATAGTCCGGAAAATCTGCCGCGATGGTTTTAAATGCATCAATCAGGAGATCAACGTTTTTAAATTTAGTGACCCTGCATACGGCGAGGAGGTAATTTTCTTTGTTTCGCAGGGGCGTGATCGCTTTTATCAGGGAAGGAGGATAAACAATTGCGCCCGGTGTTTTGTGGTATGCTTTTTTATATGCTTCCATGGTAAACCGGCTATTGCAAATCACCGCATTGCTCTCCTTTTCAAGATTTCGATCTATGATCTTAAGCAAAGGGTTCAATATTTTAGCGCCGGTTCGAACAAAGAAATGGGGAATGGCATTGATCCAGGTTTTAGAATGTATAAAGGCACTGGGTTCATGGCAGTACCAAACTACTTTGGCTTCGGGGTGTTTCTTTTTATACGCCCAGGCCCACCAATTGGAGGGCAGCACATGGGGAAATAAAATATAATCTGGATAATCTTTAAGCCGCTTATTTATTTTGTATTGCCAATAGGGGAACAGAAACCAATAAGCCATGGAATTGCTGTTCGGAATATGGAGTTGGGTTATTTTGAGTGTTGTATGATCATTCAGGAATTCAGGGGAGGCATTAGCGCACAAGATATCCACCGCATGGCCTTTGTCCTGCAAGCCTTTTGCAAATTTCAAAACCACGCTGGCGGCTCCGCCAGGTGATAAAAAGTGCGGGAAAAGGAAAAGGATTTTCATCTTAACTTTGTTTGCAACCGGTTAGGATGGAACACGGATAAGGATGGAACACGGATAAGGATGGAACACGGATAAGGATGGAACACGGAT
>JANMME010000220.1:0-6118 GCA_031373015.1 Saprospiraceae bacterium | reverse complement strand
ACCTATTAGATCTCCCAAGTCCGAAATCGAGATGCCCAAGTCATTTGCCAAAGGCTGAAACAGACCCATATCCAGATCCAATACCCGGTTTGACCGCTCTGAGCCAGAGCTTCCCAAACTGTCACGACTTGCTACAAACATTGCCATTTTACAAGGAATTTTTATTGCAAAAATAGTCTGAAATCAAGGTAATGCCCAAAAAACTTTCAACAAACCCCCGTTCACGCCATTCACCGTACCGGTTTCCACTCTTCCAAATAAGATTTCCGCCCCAACAGCATCCAAAGCCCTTCCCGCAAATAGATCATAGTGAGGCGCACATAGCCATATTGCCGGAAACGGCGCGGCGAGTGGTGTATCCGCAATTTGGGCAAATAGGCGATACGGCCTACATCCTGCAAACGATAAAAAAGGTTGCAATCTTCTCCGGCTGTCAAGTGTTCTTTATAGCCTCCGATCGCTTCAAAAGCCGAACGTCTAACCAACTGACACTCGCCTTTGGCCAAGGGGGCTTTGACAAAAAACGAGCAACGGATAATGGTATTCATTAGCACATGGTAAACGCGGTCGGAAAGCCTCGCCTCCTCCGGATACACCCAAATCGGTACCGTAGCACCCACCAACGAAGGCCTTTTGTCAAAGGCTTTGAAAACCTTTTTAAAAAAACGATCCTTATCAGGTATACGCACATCTGCGTCAATCCGAAAAAGCAAGTCGGCCTGGGCTTGTGCGGCGCCGAGGTTGCAACCGATGGCAATGTTCTGCTTGCCGGGCCCTGCCTGCACCAGTTTAACACGCTGGCCCGAAAGTTCGGCAAAATGTTGCACGATCTCGGCGGTTCCATCCATACTGTTCGCATCGGAGACGATAATCTCGAGGTCGTATTTTTCCCAAAATGGCTCGAACTGGGCAAGCGTATTGCCAATGTATTTGGCCTCGTTGCGGGTTGGGATAAATATGCTGAGTCGGGGCACGTTCATGTTTGCGTGATATTAGAATTTACGATTTACGAATGACGATTTACGATTTTTTCGACCCGAAAAAGGGATGAGTCGTGCCTTTTTCGGATCAAAAAAATCGTAAATCGTAAATCGTCATTCGTAAATCAGTTTCAATCATTCAGTTTCAAGTCAAATTTTTTAATCAGGTCCTCCACCAATGGATTGACTTCCTTCATTTTATCCAACTTTTCCTTGGTGCTGAGCGGGCGTACGGTTCGAGCAGCTTGCGCCTGTTCAGCGATTTTTTTGTCATCCAGCACTACTTCGATTTTCAGCGCGGTATCGTGCAGACGACGGCGCATCGTTTCGAGTATTCGAGCCACTTCGGCTTTTACATTGTTTTGGTCAATGGTCGTCCCGACAATAACCGAAAGGACTTTCCCTTCTAAGCGCAATTCAGCATTGCTCAAGGCCATGCGCGAAAGATTTGAGTTGAGCAGCGCGGAATATGCCTGCCATTCGGTGCGGATATTTTCGATTGTAAGGCGGCTCTCCAGGCTGGCTTTGTGGTTTTCCTCATCTTCCACCAATTGGTCAAAAGCATCGAGGCGCATCGGGATGGCTTCTGCTTTCATTCGTCCTTGCCTCAAGCCTTGTGATATATGGGCTAAGGCATCGGGTGAGAGCGGTTGGGCGTTGCCTTGGGAAGTTGAGGGTTGAGGGGTTGAGGGTTGAGGGTCGGCAACCTTACTGACGGCACTTGGAATCGCGTAATTTCCATTCCCATTGGGAGCATTTCCATTCCCATTTTGTGCGGACGAACTGAAGTTCGTCCCTACGGTCAAGTCAAGATTTTTTTTTTCCAAATCTGCGCCCTTCACTGCCCTCCCGATGTAGCACATTTTAAGCAATGCTATTTCGACATGGAGGCGTTTGTTGCGTGCCATTTTGAAATTAATGTCGCAGTCGTTGCAAAGGTTGAGCGCGGTGAGCAAGAAAGATGCTGGGGCATTGGCAGCCTGATTTCGGTAGCGTTCACGCAGGCTTTCGCCCACTTCAAGGAGGCCGAGCGTGGCCTTGTCCTTGCAAATCAGCGCGTTGCGCAAATGCTCCGCAAGCCCAAGCACAAACACTTCTGGATCAAAGCCTTTGCGGAGAATCTCATCAAACTGGTTCATCAAGGACGCCGTGTCTTCGGTCAAAAGCGCATCGGTGATCTTGAAAAAATAGTCGTAATCGAGCACATTGAGGTTCTCGATCACGGCATCGTAGGTGATTTTTTTGCCCGCGCCACTGGTAATGCGGTCGAAAATGGAAAGCGCATCGCGCATCGCGCCATCGGCCTTTTGAGCAATGATGTGCAGCGCGTCGCCCTCGGCTTCGATGCCTTCTTTTTGGCAAATATCCTCGAGCTGTAGCACCATATCGGCCACCGTAATGCGCCGGAAGTCAAAAATCTGGCAGCGCGAAAGAATGGTCGGGATGATCTTGTGCTTTTCCGTCGTGGCCAAAATGAAAATGGCGTAGGGCGGTGGCTCCTCCAGCGTTTTCAAAAAAGCATTGAACGCGGATGCGGAGAGCATGTGTACCTCGTCAATGATATACACTTTGAATTTGCCTCGCTGCGGGGGTATGCGCACCTGTTCCACCAATGCACGGATATTATCTACCGAATTGTTGCTGGCGGCATCCAATTCAAAGATGTTCCAAGAAGCGTCGTCGTTGAAAGATTTGCAGGAACTGCACTCGTTGCAGGCCTCGTATTCGGGCGTTCGGTTTTCGCAATTGAGGATTTTGGCGAGGATACGGGCACAGGTGGTCTTGCCCACGCCGCGAGGGCCTGTGAAAAGGAAAGCATGGGCGACTTGGCCGCTGGCCAGGGCGTTTTTGAGCGTACCGGCCACATGGCTTTGCCCCACCACGTCTTGGAAACGCTGGGGACGGTATTTGCGCGCGGATACGATAAAGTTGCTCATAATATGCCTTTCCTATTGGGTTGTAAAGGTAAAATGAATAGAGAAAGGCGAGGGATGAAGTTTTCCACAAAAAGGGCACGAACAACGTTTACGAAACCTTCAAGGTTTCGTAAACGTTCACGTTCAATAAATCTTCGAGCAATTCGGCGCGTTTTGTTGCGGATAATGTTGGGTAGAGCGCTTTGAAGGCTTTTACAAAAGCGTCTTTATCACTGGCTTGCGCTCCATTTTGAGCAAGGAGCGCAACAATTTCTTTGGGGGTCGGAAGATGGGTAGTAGTCATTTTTTAGCCTTTTAAATTACTTCGCTCAATTATGATAGGGAGACTCTTACACAAGCATGTTTTTTTGACAGGATTTACAGGATGAACAGGATGTGTTACTCCGAATTGTCGGCTTCGCCGCCCCTCTTAAATCCTGTTCATCCTGTAAATCCTGTCAAAAAAAATGCAAGATAGTCACTTGTCAATCCTCAAAGTCCGCGATTATCCCTCCAACGAATCCAAAAAATACTGAATCTTCTCCTTCAACATCGCGTCCTTCTCCGTCGCTTCCTTCTTCGCAAATTCAGCCGTGCTGCGGGCTTTGGCTTTGTTGCCCTCCATTTTGTACACCCCTGCCAGCGTCATCCAGTATTCAGCCAGTCCGCCGTTTTGAGCAGCCGTTTTGGCCCATTTTTCGGCCTGGGCGAGTATTTTCTTATCTTCAGGGAACGTTCGCACCAGCGTCACTACGAGGTCGTGGAGTTTGGCAGAATTGTTTTTAACCTCGCTTTTTTGATACGCTTTCGCCGTTTTCAGGAACATGGCTGCGTCTTTTATCGCTTTGGCGTAATTCATGTCGGCCTCGTAAGCGAAGGCGGTGGCACGAGCGGGATTGCCCGCTTTCATCTTAGCCTTGGCTTCGTCGAGCAGGGTCTTGTTTTTGAACTCGATGGCTTTTGCCACTGTGTTTTTGCAGGCTTTTTCTACACGGGCGTTTACTGCTTCTTCGCTGGAGACGGCCGCGACTTTGTCACGGTTTTTCAGCAGCAGGTCAAATACGCGGCTGTCGGCATCCACCGCGCCTTCCAGGATGAACTTGAGGTTGAACTCCGTAGTCAGGTCTTTCTGTGTGTTCAGGTATTCGTTGGTGATTTTCAGCGAAGGTTTGCCCGCTGCGTTGAGCGCACGCACGTAGTCGAAGAGCATCTTCGGGTCGCGATCGCCCTCGGCGTACTTTTTCTCGTAATCCTCCGATTTGTCGTTTTTGCCCAGGGCTTTTTTACCCGTTTCGATGAGCTGGTCTACGTTTTTTGCGCCCACATCTTTCATTACTATTTTCCCTGTTGCGTCAATGAACATCAGCGTTGGGTACGAATTCACGGGGTATTTGCCAGCAAACTCCGAGTTTTCCGGCTTTTCCATGTCAATTTTCAAATTGATAAAATTGGCGTTGAAAAATTCGCCGGCCTGTGGGTCAGGAAAGGTCTGGCTCGACATGCGTTTGCAGGGGCCGCACCAAGAGGCAAAAGCATCCACGAAAATCAGTTTTTCTTCTGATTTTGCTTTTTCAAGGGCCTCGGGCCAGGTGCCGTGGAAAAATTCGATGCCTTGGGCTGAGAGAGACGTGAGAGACGTGAGAGAGAGTGAGAGTAATAGCCCGCCTACGCCAAGGCTTCGGCGGGTAAATGAACGTATGTTTTTCATGCTTACTTAGTTTGAATGCTGAGAAATCCGAGTGTTTTAAAAAATGGGGTAGGGGGCGGGGCGCACAAAAGTACGGCGTTTTCAAACGTACAACACAGCACAGAAATTGGATTTTGGCAAGATTGTTCGCGTGGTCGGCATTTTTTCTATTTCGATTATAGCCATTGCGATACATTCGCAACAGGAATCACCTCCTTTCAAACAAATTCCTGCAACACCCATTTCCAAACATGGATTCCAAAACCTTCTTTTCCAACATCCGCGATCTCATCGCCCGCGACGAATTGGCTGCTGCGCTGTTGCAACTCCGCACCCTGCTTGAGAACAGCCCAAAACTGGACGAAGCGCTGCTACAATCCGCTCATTTTCACGATATTCAGAAGCAGATCCGGCTTGGGACGATCAGTCATGCCGAGGCAAATTTGACGCAAAATCAGATTCGGGGCGGGTTGCTTGATTTGTTGCGAGAAATCGAGGACAGCACCGGGTTAAGCGACCAGGTGATTTCAAGTTACCCGGTCACTATCTTGCGCGAAGAACTGGAACGCGCCATTTCCGTGACCAACAGCAAAAATGTAGTGGCCAGCTCGACGATTTCAGCGGGTGGGAATGTGGAAATAGGAGATAAAATTTCAATTTCGGTTAAGGGTGCGCTTTCGTTGGCTCTGATTGGGCTTCTTGCCATTGGTATTTGGCAAAAAGATACCCTGGCAACGTTCTTTGGATTCGACCATTTTTTCTCAGATAAGGACGAAAATTTCAAAATACTGGTACTTCCATTCAAACAACTCTGCGAACAAGGTGGAAAAAACTACGATGCTGGTTATGTTTTGTCAGAAAGGTTGCAGGCAATTGCGATAAAAGAAAATCTGAAAATCCGGGTAAAATACTGGGACGATTATGATTTAACCGCTTTTGAAGATCAAAAAGCGCGGGAATTACAACAATATCATCATACAGACATGATAATCTACGGGGTATATCAAACCAGCGCATGTTCTGCAGAAGGGGACCAAATTTGCTTGAATTATATCACAGATGAAAAATGGAACTTGGGCAAAGCAGGCTTAAACCTTGAAAAGGACTACCAGAAAGGTGGCCTGGACGATTTGAAAAAAGGAAAGCTCCAAGAAAAAATAGAAAACATTGCCTTGTTTGTTTCCATTTTGGCCCAAATCAAAAGCCTTGACCATATTCAATATTTGAAAAAATTGCAAGAATTATTGAGTGCGCCAGATTTTGATAAATCCTCAAAAGCCTATGTCCTCCTTGAATTAGCAAATAAATTATTCGAAGAAGGTAAACTTGAAGAACCACTTCGACACTTTGAACAAGCCCTGAATATCAGCCTTGAAAGTGGCGATAAAATGCTACAAGGGATTTGCCTTGAAAGACTCGGAGAGACACACAACACACTGGGCAATTTGCCACAGGCTTTGACTTTTTTTGAACAATTCAATGGCTTAGAAAAAGAACTGAATGAATCCTATCCGCAAAATGTGGAATTCAAAAAC
>JANMME010000904.1:0-9339 GCA_031373015.1 Saprospiraceae bacterium | reverse complement strand
CAACAAGTTTTTAGAGCGAAAAACGTCCAAAACTTTCCATTCCGTCGTGCTTGCGGGCGTACACGACATAAAAACCCTTAAACTTAAACTACGCCCCGAATCGGAGCAGAAATACAATTCCCCCTGGAACATCGCCGCTGATTTCAAGGTGGATATGAGTTTGTACCCCAACGAGATAAAACCCATGCTCGACGAGTACGCTGCTGACCGGGCCGTATCAATGGATACCCTGGCAGTTGCCGAGCGCCTCTTTTATTATACCTCCGGCTATCCTTTTTTAGTCAGCAAGCTATGTAAGATGTTTGACGAGGAAATCTTGCCGGAAAAAAGTGCCCATGAATGGACGGTCGAAGATGTGGATATGGCTACAAGCAGGCTGGTTACGGAAACGAATGCCAATTTTGATAGCCTGATCAACAATCTGGAAAACAACCCCGACCTGTACCAATTGACCTATCGCCTGATTGTTCAGGCCGAACAACTGCCATTCAATATACATGATCCGCTGGTAAGCCTTGGCGTGTTGTACGGCATCTTTTCCAACGGTAGCGGCTTGAATGTCCACAACCGGATTTATCGGGAGATCGTCGCCAACTACATGTCCTCGAAAATACTCACCGGCGGCGAACAGCCCAGCGGAATCAACCAATATCCTGGTATTTATATTACGGTTGAAAACAGCCTCGACGTGGAAAAAGTGCTCACCCGTTTCCAGGCATTCATGAAAGAAGAATACAGCAAACAAGACCGCGATTTTCTCGAACGCCAGGGACGCTTGCTTTTCCTTGCCTTTCTCAAGCCAATCCTCAACGGCCACGGCTACAGTTTCAAGGAACCCCAGATTTCTGAAGAACGCCGCCTCGATGTGGTTATCACCTTTTACCAGCGTCGGTATGTGGCCGAACTCAAAGTGTGGCGCGGCGAAGCAGCCCACCAGCGCGGCCTTGCCCAACTGGCAGGCTATCTTGAAGGACTTGGCCTGCGCGAAGGCTTTCTTGTCATCTTCGATCACAGTGCCGTCAAATCCTGGCGGCAGGAGCGAATAGAAGTGGAGGGCAAAAGCGTATTCGCCGTGTGGGTGTGAACGGGATCATGGAACTAGGGCACTAGGAAGCTGACACCTGGCCTAACCTCGTAAATTCAAGTTGTCTCTTGCTGTTCAAGCACTATTTTTGCCAATTACCCACTCATACGAAGCAAAAATCTTGGAAGATTTCAACTACATCCCCGCCATCCTTTCCGGTGACCGAGCCCTGATCACCCGGATGTATGCCCAACTTTTCCCTGCTATCCGCCAGCTGGTGAAAGACCACGTCGGCACCGAAGACGACGCCAAAGACGTGTTTCAAGACGCGATCATCGTGATCTATGAAATGGTACAAAAGCCTGGTTTTCAACTCACCAGCAAGTTTAGTACCTTGTTCTATGGGGTAGGGCGCAACCTCTGGATGTCGCGGCGGCAAAAAAAAACGAATTTGGAAGTAACAATTCCGGAGGATGCCAAATACATACCTGATGATTCCCTAAATATTGACCTGCTCCAGGTGGAACGCGGCAAGATTTTTTACAAAGCCCTGCGCCATTTGGGAGAGGACTGCCAGAAACTGCTGGAATTGTTCTTCCAAAACTATAAAATGGAAGAGATTGCTCAAAGGATGGGCTATGCCAGCGAAGGGTATGCGCGTGTGCGAAAATCGCAGTGCAAAGACCGGCTGGTGGAAACGATCAAAAAGGACGCCGCCTTCAAGGAACTTCAAACCGCTTGACAGTCATGGAAAATTTAGACAACAACGAACGCATCGAACAATACTTACGCGGAACACTCCCGCCCGAGGATCAGCAAGCGGTTGAAACCAGTCTCGCCACCGATCCCGCCTTCCGGGCCGAGGTGGAATTGCACCGGCAATTGCATGCGGAATTTGCTGACCCGAAAAAACTGGAACTCCGCGATCTGTTGACTGATGTCCTCAAGAATCCGCCTCCGCCACCACCGGCGAATAAGAATGGGACAAAATGGATAGGTATCACTTTGACGGTTCTATTGCTGGGAGGCTTGGGCTGGTATTGGCTTGCATCGCCGGTTAAGGATAGTACCCAACCAGCCAGGCAGGAGGAAATCAAATCTGTTCCACCTGCTAATGAGCCTATTGCAACACAAGAAAACGGCAACACGCCCACAGAACCCGTCGAGAAAACGCCCGAACGCCCCATCGCTCAGGCTGATCCGGCTGCCTACACTCCCAACCGCGCCTTTGAGAGCCGCCTGGGCAGCATGATCCGCTCTTCAGACGGAGCGGCAGAAATGAGCAGCCCTTCGATGGGCGCGACGTTCAAAGCGGAGAACGGTATGGTGAAGATCAACTTTCGCGGTACAGCTCCGGCCGAAGCAGATACGGCGCAGTTTCCCTTGGTGTTGAAAATTTATGATAACCGTGTTGACTTGAACAAATCCCTGTTTCGCATTTTACCTGCGATCAGCAACCGCAATGCAGCAGATGGTCAGTGGGCCTTTTCTTCTGTGCAACGACTTCGCTTACGACCTGGTTTGTACTACTACACCCTGGAACGGCAGGCGGACGAGGATCTGATTTTTGTGGGGAAGTTTAGGGTGGAGTAGGGGAGCGGCATTAGACATTTTGTTTTGTCTTCAGACCTATAAGGTTTCAAAAAACCTTATAGGTCTCGATTTCAGAAAATGTACACTAGTGCAGCATTTCGGTTTTTCCCCATAACAAAGCCACCCCATCCCAAGATCATTGGAACGGAGTGGCTCAGGATTGACCATCAAAGAAGGTCTGGATTATTGCTTCACAAATTTCAACACTTTCACCAACCGATGCTCCGTCAGTACTTTCACAAAGTAAATGCCTGAAGGAAGATCGCTTACCTGGGTTTCGAGGCGTGTTGCGCCCGATGACACCGGCAGTGTGCGCAGCGTCTGACCAAGTGGGCCTACAATTTGAACGCTGGCACTTTTCAAGTCAGCCCCATGCCATTCGACAACAAGTTGTCCGGTGCTTGGGTTTGGGAAGAGCCGGACATCAATTTCGGCTTTGGCAAGGTCTTTTACAGAGATGAAATTGTAGGGTATCAGGCAAATGTTGTCAATATCCACTACCGACATAAAGCCGAGGTCGTCGTCAAAAAACGGGTTTTCCACATGGATGCTCAGGTATCGCCCTGCAAAAGTGGTGGAATCATAACTGCCTGTGACTGACCAGTCGGGCAGGGTGTCGGTTTCAGATATTGGCAGGCGCAGGAGCTCGAGGCAGGTGTTTGGGTTGTCGCAGAGCAAACTGTCCTGTTTTTTGGTCGAAATACGTACCACCAGTTCCGTACCAGGAAGCACAAGCCCAGGGATGGGGCGGAAGCCGATGGACAATTTCAAACGCTTTGCGCCAAGCATTGGCAGCGAATCCTGATAAAGCAAATCAGCGAAGCCACCATTGCCCCGCAATCGCACCAGATTGGAGTCGCTTTTACCTGCTTCCAGCACAATTTCGGGGTTGCCCGTAGAAAAATCCCATTTCCAGGCTGTCCCAACATCTGCCAAGCCCCCTGCTTCCGCGCCGAGGGTAAAACCGTCATTTTCAACGACCGAACCTTGACACGAGCCTTCGAAGTCGCCTTCATTGCTATTGGGTGTCACGAAGAGCATGCTGCAATCTGCATCGTAAGTCCAACAGCGAGCGGCTGTGCAGGTCACCCCGGGTTGAGCCGTCCTTGTCACCGTTATGCAGATAACGTATTGGCCCGAATTCGGGAATTGATATATGACCGGCTGGTTGGCTGTGCTATTGGCAAACGTCACAAAATTTGTACTGCCCGACTTCGCCACTTGCCACAAGAAAGCGTCGCAATCAGTGAGTGACTTTGGCGTGAATTTGACCTTGCAATCTGACATAGTGGTCCAGTAGAACCCAGTATTAACGGCATTACTGAAGCCAGGCTCGTTGCAATCACAGGGTTTAGGGCAATCGCCTACCTGGAATTTTATCGTGCATTCGCAAACGTTCGTGCCACACTTTCCCGTCAATTGGATGGTGTAAACACCCGGGGTCTGTACCATCGGCAATGTTATGCTAATCAAGAATACTGCGGAGGAGGAGCTTCCAGTGCTTACAATTACATTGTTTGGATTTTTAATGGTCCATGAAAGGCTGGTAAAGCTACAGCTGCCTTCACAGTTCAAATTTCCGCTAAATTTCAACGCATTGTAAGCGTATTGGCCTGGGCACAGCACGGGTATGGGCGGCAAATTGCCACAGGAAACAGAGGGGTGCCAGGTAGTCCCTTTTTTGCTGAAGGACATTTTGCTGAACGAGCATGCACAATCGCTCTTACAAATACTGTCTCTGCCAAGCGTGTAATGAATCCACGGGTTGCTGACCTGGGGCGGCGGCGGCGTCAAGAAAATATTGGGCAGGGTGGACAAATCGGTAGGAACGAGTGTAAAATCCTTAACATTCGGGACTTCTCTCATTACCGGGCAACTGTCTGGATCCATCTCAAAGTTGTACATCACAGCACCAATGTCAGGGTTGCCAAACCCGTTGGTCAGGTCGGTGCGCCCATCGGTGAGGTTGGTGCCGGTGTATCCTATCTGGCGCATCCATCCAATGGTGCCTTGATTGTCAACAGTGAAGAGCAGTATGTTCTCGTCCAAAACGCCCGAGTTGTTGTTGATACCCGAAACCGTGTAGGGGAACAGTGGATTGGATGGATTGGTGCTGCGGATGATTCGGCTGAAAGATTCCCGGTTTCCAAGGTTATAGGTATGATGGAAACGGAGTTCGCCCAATTGGTCAATACAAGCAATGAAACTTTTGCTGTTGCCGGTAAAATTGGGGGTATTGCCAACAAGCAGATAACATCCTTCGTCCGTGCGGATAAAGTCTGAAATATAGCCTTTTACGTTGATGCGGGTACGCCAAACGATACTACCATCCGCCCTTCGCTGGGAGAACGATGGGAAATTGTCATTATTGATGATTTCTACTCCGCTGGTGAAAATATCCCCGTCATAAACTTTCGCGTGCTCAGGAATATTTTTATCACTGTTTCCTTCGCGATAGGCAAACGGCGCCACCGTGCATCGTGGCAGGATGTCGCGCCCGCGAGCTACCCAGTTGGAGGTATTGCCATTGAGCGCGAAACCAGACAAGGCGCCATCATTACCTGCACCGTCATTGAACGCCGAGGTCACGGTGGAGTTGTTTCCGGCATCCAGACCTTGGTCGAAGGGAAAATGCACCAGCAAATTGGCATTGCCGGGGTCTGCGCTGCAAAGCATGGCGTCACCGATTTGCGACTGGCTCAGCACATTGCCCCATACCTTGAATTCATCAATGCGGCCTTTCCAGAAACGAGGAAGGGTGCCGCCGCCTATCCAGTCAGCAATGTGAAAATTTATCGCTGTACCGGTGAAGGTACCTACGTTTTGTACGGGAAGCCCGGCCACGGTTTGTCCGTCCAGATAAATCGTGGCGTTCGTGCCGTTTTTAACGGCGGTCAAATAGTGCCAGACACCGTCCCGAATGTTCACCGTAGAGGTGTCCGAGCAGTTGATGACCTCTATGTTCTTAGTCACGGTGACAGGGCAAGCGCTACTGGTATAGGTGTAACTGATGGCATGGATTCCACCTGTCAAGTCAAATAACTTCAAACACATGGATGCCAAAATCACAAAAGAGTGGCACAGATAAAGTTAAGGTGTGCCACTCTTTCGCGATTTTGGCATCATTCTTGGCTAAGTTGTTGCATATCAGGCTTTTTGACCTGCACAAACACTATACTCCTCATCTTTTAATCACATTTAATCATGCTTATTATTGGTGTCACCCTAGGGCTATTCACCCTTGGAAGCGGCGTAATAACGCTCATCGAGTTGCTCGCAAGGCGCAGCGCGATGCGCCGTCGCTTCTAATTCCCGTTCATCGTAGTATCTAAAATTAGCCCGGTGCTCAACGATATGTGGGCATCGGGTTTTTTCATGAAAGAAAAGGTGCTTTAAAACAGTCGAACTATTTTTCCTTTTTCGCGCTTGATCTTTTTACCTTTGCGACCACTTTTGAAAAACCAATTCATTTTTGACATAAATTTCTGATTTTCAAACAATTAAAGTAAAATGGCTTTAATCGGGACTATTCGAAAACGTGGGTGGATACTCATCGTATTAATGGCTTTGGCCTTGGGCGGCTTCATTTTGATGGACGTGATGTCCAACAGTCAACGCTATTCCTCTGCCGACGTGAACACGCTTGGAAAGGTGGGCGACGCAATCATCAAGCGCAGCGATTTTGAGACGTACGAAAAACTCGTATATTCGGAACAACAAAAGGACAACAGCTATCAAATTCGCAGCCAAGCCTGGACCTATTTTGTGGAAAAGGCTATCGTAGAGCAGGAAGTCGAACCGCTCGGGCTGGGTGTTGGCAAAGAGGAGTTGTTGGACCTCCAATTTGGCCTCAATATTAGTCCGATCATTGCAGAGCGCTTTAAAAACGAAGTAGGCCAGCCTGATCGCGCCAAACTCGCCAGCATCAAGAACGCCATTGAGCAAGGCCAATTCACAGAGCCAAGGGCACGTGCCTATTGGGCCGTTCAAGAGAAGGAGATTATAAAAACGCGCCTTCAAGAGAAGCTCACCAGCACCATCGCCAAAGGTATGTACACCCCTAAATGGCAGGCCGAAATGGTGTTTAAAGAGAACAATGAGCGCCGTGATTTCTTGGCGGTCCGCATTCCGTACACCAAAATTAAAGATGAAGAAGCACCGGTAGATGACAGCGACTACAAGGCGTTTTTGAAAGACAATCCGCATCTTTATGATCAAGATGAGGAAAGCCGTGTCGTTTCTTTCGTTTCTTATGACGTTGTGCCCACTGCTGGAGACACGGCCCGTGCGCGCGAAACGGTTGCTAACCTTATCGAAGGGCTTCGCACCACCAAAACCGACTCTACTTATGTTGTAGCCAACGGTGGCAGCTATTTGGGCATATTTATACCCAAAGAAAAGTTTCCTGCTGCTTATGCCGACTCGGTCATGGTGCGCCCAATTGGGTCTATTGTAGGCCCTTTGCTCCACGAAGGCGAATGGAGTATCATCAAGATCCTTGAACGCAGGGTGCTGCCCGACTCTGTGCGTGCCCGGCACATCTTTTTCCGGGGGGTTACTCCTGAAAACGAAGCGACCGCCGATAGCTTGATTGCGCTCATCAACTCAGGCAAACAACGTTTTGACTCGCTTGCTGTCCGCTGGAGCCAGGACCCGGGTTCTAACAGATTGGGCGGCGACTTGGGCTGGTTTGCAAATGGCACGATGATGAAAGAATTCAACAACCTTTGCTTCCTGACCGGAGAACAGGGTAGGGTGTACAAATTGACCACTGAGGTTGGCTGGCACATCGTTGAGATCACGGGCAAGAAATTTGTCAAAAGCGAGACTTCCGCAAAAGTAGCCGTGTTGAGTAGCCGGATAGAACCGGGCAAAACTACCCAAGAGGCTGTAAAAGATAAGGCTGTGGCACTCATCCAACAGGCCAAGACGATCACGGATCTGCAAGCACTTGCCGAGAAGCAGAGCATTAAGTTGCAAAACACCCAGCCGTTCAAAGTCAACGATTTCAACTTAGGTGCAATTCTCGGCTCAGGCGAGGATGCTCGCGACATCGTCCGTTGGGCATTTGAAAAAAGCACCAAACTGGGTAGTGTCAGCAAAGAAGTTTTTGCCTTTGGCGACAAAAAAGGCGGGTACTTTGACACCAGGTACGTGGTGGCCGCTATTAGAACGATCATTCCTAAGGGCGAGTCTACGGTGGCTACGCTCAAAAGCGTGCAGGATGCCGATTTTCAGGTAAAGAACCTGAAAAAGGCGGCATTCATCATAAGCCAGAGTCACAATCTCGGCGACCTGCAAGCATTTGCTGCCCAATGGGGTGCAAAAGTGGACACTTTGCAGGGGGCAAACTTCCTCCAAACTACAGGTGAACCGCGTGTGACCGGAACGCTTTTCTCCCTTGAAGCAGGCAAAATAAGTGAGCCTATCATAGGTACTATTGGTGTGGTGCTGCTACAGCCGATCAATATCAAACCGGCACCTCAGATGCCTGCGGATATTACAATGTTCCGCCGCCAAATGTCCTCTCAGTCTGCCGGTCTCGTATCTACCGGCCTGATGAAGATACTGGAGCGACAGCACAAAGTACAAGACAACCGATTCAGATTTTGGTAGCATAAGAACCTTTGGCAATTGTTTAAAAAAGCCTTCCGAGTATGACCTCGGAAGGCTTTTTTGCGTGAAAAACTAAAGTTTCTACTACTTTTGTTGCAAAATCAAATTGCCAACGCCCTTTTACCCCCCATAGCCCTTTTATCCGCCATAGTTTTAACGGAGCAGGAGGCGAAGGCGGGTTCAACCCCCGTTCATCAGTTACCATTAATATTATGATCCGATCCTTGCTCAAAATCGCAGCCTTGCTCATCGCCGCCATTTTAGTGTACAATTATTTCTTCGGCACCAACGAGGAACAGGAAAATTCCCGCAAGGTGTTCGGCCAAATCCGCGGGGTAGTGTCGTCGGTCGGCCAATTGGTCAGATCGGAAAAAGACAAATTCGACGCGGGCAAATACGATGCAGCGCTTGACAAACTCGGTGGCGTATACAAAGCCATCCGTACCCAAGCTCGGCATGTGGACGAAAAAGTGATCAAGCGCCTAGGCGAACTGGAAGATCGCAAAACCGAACTCGAACAAGAGCTCAACGAGATAGAAGCGGGCGACCAACAAGCTGCTGCTGCGCCTATAAGCAAAAAAAAAGACCCTAAGGTGGCCGCCAAGGCCGCTGACCAAACCCGACGCAAAGAAGAACTCTTCCGGGAACTCGAAAGCCTGGTGCATGATTCAGACGAGCTGCTGCAAGAAGCAGGAAAGTGATTCGATTGATGCGATTGGTAGGATTGATGCGATTGATTCGATTAGCGCAACCCAACCTTTTACTGCTGGGGCCCAGGCAAAATCGAATCAATCCTACCAATCGAGTCAATCGAATCAATGAAATTTGGCTGGATTTTTGATTTTCAACAAGTTCCCCGACCTTTGCGCCCGCGCAATAAAGGAGGGCTTTTTTGTCTCCTGAAAACCTCGATTGGTAAGCCCAACCCCGTCATTCATCCTTTATAAACACCTGACCTAAAACCTTGCGTACAACCGCACGTTTTCTTTGCCCTTTTCCAACGATCGAATAATCCAATGACGGAACTTTTGCAGCAATTATTTGGCAGCGACTGGCAGAACTCGCTCATTATTATACTCAATTTGGTGCTCATCGAGAGCCTGCTC
>JANMME010000865.1:0-2349 GCA_031373015.1 Saprospiraceae bacterium | reverse complement strand
GGAATGGCTCATGAGTTATCGTATCATCTGAATCCAGTATTTGCAAAACCTCCATTCTCCTCCAACCCTAACCACCAAACTCAGATCGAAGCTGGTCGGGGTGACCCTCGTGGTCGCCCTAATGATTCAATTCCTGCGGCTAAAGCCGCCGGTACAGCTACCGGATCAACGTCGTATTCCCCTTAAACACCTCCCGCACCCCATCCACATATTCCACTTCGAGCACCCAGACATACACGCCCGGCTCGCAAGGCTGGTTTCGGAACGTGCCGTCCCAGCCCTTGGTGTCGTCGTTGAAAGCAAAGTCTTTTAGTTCGAATACCATTTCGCCCCAACGGTCAAAGACCTTGAAGTCCAGGACTTTGGAATTGCTTTGGCCGTGAACCAGCAGGAGGTCGTTGACGAAATCGCCATTGGGCGTAAAGCCCGTTGGAACAAACACTTTTCGCTGTTTTTCAACCGATACCAAAATCTGGTCTTCGGAACGGCAGCCCAGCGAATCGGTCACCACCACCTCAAAATAAGTCGGGAATTCAAGTGAATACACCGAGGGGTTGCGACAGTCCAAACAGCTGAGCCAGATGCTGTCTGCCGGGGTCCAGCCATATTGGGTCAAGCCCCTGGCATTTGTCACGATAGCCAACAATTGGGTGTCCTGTCCAAAAGGAATCCGAATATCTGGGCCAAGGTCCACAAGAATTGCATCTGGTTGCGTCACTTCGATGGGTGCGACCACGAACTCGCAGCCATTGACATCCACGATCTTTGGGTTGTAAATACCTGCCGAAATACCGATTTGAACCGGCGAGCCATTGGGAGCTTTGTTGCCTAAAACGTAGCGATAGGGGGTGGTGCCGCCCGTTCCAGTCAAAAATATTCGCCCGTCGTAGCCGCCGTTGCAACGAGGTTCTTGCATCGTAGCCGAACCGCTCAAAGGCTCAGAAGGGCCTTCTACGGTGACAGAACCCGGCGTAGTGCAGCCATTTGCGTCAGTGATACTCATCGCGTAGGTGCCTACAGGTAAAGTCCCAATGTTTGCGGTTTGAGCGCCATTGGCCCAAATAAATTGGTAAGGGGCCGTTCCGCCAGAGGGGGTGGTTTTTGCGCTGCCCGTGCTTTCCCCAAAACATTTCACGGGAAAGGGCGTGATGTTTACCAACAGTGCAGTCGGTTCGCCAATGGTCACGGTGGAGCTGCCCGGACATCCATTCTTATCCGTGATCGTTACACGGTAGGTGCCCGCCAAAAGCCCCTGTGCCAGCGAGTCGTTGGGCGTCGTGCCGCCATTCCAATGCCAAGTGTAGGGTGCGGTGCCACCATCGGCCTGAGCGGAAGCCCAGCCAGAGGCATCGCCATGGCATTTTACATCCGAAGAACCTGTCACCGAAGTCTCAATGGGGAGTGGATTGCCCACGGGTACTGTTGCAGTAGCCGTACAACCCAGGGCATCGGTTGCCGTCAAGATATAGGTTTGTCCGCCGTGCAGCCCCGTTGCATTCAAGCCTGATTGTTGGGGAGCGGTGTTCCAACTATAGTTAAAATCTGCAAGGTTTGCAGGTGTAGCGCCATAAAAGATGGAGATCACAGAAGCCGTGCCATCAAAGCCGTCATGACAGCCGGGCGCCTTGGCCTCGCCGTAGGTATTGAGTTCTTGTTGTTGCTGTATAAAGGTTTCACCGGTGGTGATACAGCCATTCGCGTCGGTGATCGTGACGTGGTATTGATTGGAGGCAAGCCCTGTAACCGTTTGGGTCGTTTGATTGTTTGCATCCCAATGATAGGTATAGGGAGAGGTGCCGCCGGAGCTTTGTACGGTGGCCGATCCGTTTGTGGCTAAAAAGCAAATAGTATCAGAAACTTGTGGCAAATCTAGCACAAGCTCCGCAGGTTGGTTCACATCAGTGTTCAGCGTGCTCGTACACCCGTGCGAATCGGTCACCGTAGCGGAATACTGGCCAGCAAAAAGGTTGGCAAGGTTGAGCCCATTGCCAGTGTAGCCATTAGGGCCTGCCCAAGTGGCTGAATATTGAGGGGTTCCTCCCATAGCATCAATATGGAGTGAACCTGTGTTTTTGCCAAAACATTTGACAGCCTCGGGCGTGGCAAAACTGGTGAGGAGGGCGGGCTGTGTCACCGATTCGGTCTTCACTTGGGAACAGCCATTCCCATCGGTGGCGGTCACGGTATAAGTGCCTGCCGGGCAGAAGGATTTAACCTGGCGACGATCGAACGGCTGCGCGAGGAGAACCCGGAACTGCACATCGGTTTTTCGGACCACTCGATCGGGCCAGAAGCGTCGTTTGCGGCGGCGGGGCTGGGAGCGACGGTGATTGAGAAGCACTTTTCGCT
>JANMME010000820.1:0-1672 GCA_031373015.1 Saprospiraceae bacterium | reverse complement strand
CCCCAATGCCCACGTTGCTTTTGTTTCGCCTGATGCCATCTTCGAGGTTACGGCAGATGCCAACGGCCAATTCACCATTCCCGGTGTAGTGGGCGGGATCTATGATCTGGTGGCGGGAGCTTGGGGATATCGCTATAAAGTTCAAAACCAGATCGTAAATGCCAACCAGCAGATCGTACTCGAATTGGAAGAAGGCTATCAGGACGATTTTGTGTTCGATTATGGCTGGCAGCAAAGCGGCACCTCGTTGGAAGGCAAATGGGAGCGCACCGATGCCCCGCTCGAAGTGACTTTCAGTGGTTTTGCGCTTTCTCCAGGGGAGGATGTGCCTGGAGATGTTGGCTTCTCCTGCTATGTTACCGGGAATTCTTCCGCAGATATTGATGCAGACGACGTGGAAAGTGGTACTTCCATCCTCCGCTCTCCAGCCATGGATTTGAGCGGGTATCTGAACCCACGCATTTCAGCGCAGGTGTTTTGCCTCGCGGCGAATGTAAGCCAGCAATTTATTGATTCCATCAAAATTTACGTCAGCAATGGCACCCAGGAAAAACTAGCCTGGAAGAGCAAAGGCGATAACTTTAGCTGGCAGTTGGCCGCGTTTGACGTGACTGACTTTGTGCCCCTCAGCAGCACCGTGAGCATCCGTATCGTTTGTTTTGACAACCCTAACGGCACTATTTTAGACACCTACGAGGCGGCATTCGATCAGTTCAATGTAGAGGACCAACCACTCGGCATCCAGGAATTTGGAGCAATGGGCAATCTGTCCGCTATGCCCAATCCGTTCAACGGCACAACGCTGATCGCGTACGAAAACGTTGAAAAACAAAGCGTTCTAAAGGTTTTCGACCTTGCCGGACAGTTGGTTCAAACCCTCAAACTTGAAAGTGGATCGGGCCAAGCCACCATTGGCAACAGCTTGCCCAACGGCGTCTATTTCGTCCGGATCGAACAGAATGGGCAAGCCTCGAGGCCCTTGAAGGTGGTGAAAGTGAATTAGCCAACGGCTACCCGTCCTACGGCTTGGAGTCGCAGGAAGGATTTCAATGCGGGGATTTTTCGCCTTCAGGGAGAAATCCCCGCTTGTTTTTTACGAGAATCCAAACGAGCCGCCGTCCTTTGCCCTATAAATGGGAATTCAAGCATCCGTCACCCAAGCCTTTCGCCGAAAATTTGGCGAAGACCCAGCCATCATCGTCCGCGCACCCGGGCGCATCAACCTCATTGGCGAGCACACCGACTACAACCAAGGCTTCGTGTTGCCTGCCGCCATTGACCGTGCGGTGTGGTTCGCCGTTTCACCGAGGGACGATCAAAGGATTCATTTTCAAGCACTTGACCTGGGGGAGGAATATTCTTGTATCCCGGAACTCCGTTCCGGGAAAGTATTTTTCCGTGCCCCGGAACGGAGTTCCGGGGTACAGCAATCTTGGCCCAATTACCTCCTTGGTTGCTTTTCAGAATTACTCCTGGACGGTCACCAAATTGCGGGCGCAAATGTTGTTTTTAGTGGCGACATCCCCCTTTGCGCCGGGCTTTCCAGTTCTGCCGCGGTTGAATGCGGGATGCTTTTTGCACTCAACGAAATTTACCAACTCGGCCTTTCCCGCCCCGAGCTCGCCCGATTGGCCCAGCGTGCCGAAAATAATTTTGTAGGCTTGAAAAAAGA
>JANMME010000815.1:0-2711 GCA_031373015.1 Saprospiraceae bacterium | reverse complement strand
AAATACACTCAGATTATAAACACCTTTTTTAAATTTGGGTTTCACATCCGCGTGATCGGTGTTCCATCTACACGTAATGTAACAGTGATGAAGCGGTTGGGACACTGATTTACAAGTCCCTCTAACTAAAAGATCACTTCTTCTTTTTCGCAGTCTGCTTGGTCTTCTCCTCTTGCACCCGCTGCTGCTCTTTCATCGCTTGATCGAGCCTTGCGCGGAAACCTGTTGTCTTTTTTGGCTTTGCCTTGTTGATTTCCAGTTGGGCCTTTATTTTTTCCTTGTCAATCAGGAATTCCTTGGTTACCAGCGTCTGGCCAATGTTCAGGATATTGCTGAAACAGAGGTAGAGCGTGAGGCCTGAAGCGAAGCTGTTGAAGAAGAACATGAAAAACACCGGCATAGTGTATTGCATGTATTTCATCACTTTCATCTGGTCATTCTGCATCGAAGAGGAATCCATCTGCTTCATCGAATACCAGGTGTACCAGAGCGTGGTGACTACCCAAATAAGTGTGAAAAGGCTGATGTGCGCGCCCGCGCCAAAAGGCAGATCGAAGGGCAGGTGCATGATGCTGTCGTAGCTCGACAGGTCGGTCGCCCAAAGGAAACTCTGTTGTCGGAACTCAATACTGGCCGGAAAAAACCGATAGAGGGCAAACCATATCGGCATTTGCAGGAAAATGGGCAGACAACCGCCAAGCGGATTTACACCATATTCGCTGTACATCTTCATCGTTTCTACACTCATGGCCTGCTGGTCGTCGCCCAGCTTCTTTTTGAGGTCTTCAAGACGCGGCTTAAGGGCAGCCATTTTGGACTGACTGAGCACCATGCGGTAGGTCAGCGGGTACACGATGAGTTTCACGAGCAGCGTAAGCATCAGGATGACGATGCCTTGGTTGCCAATAAACCCGGAGAGAAAATCCATCATCGGGTGGATGATCCAGCGATTGATAGCTCCGAAAATACTCGCACCAAATGGGATGATATCTTGGAGCGACACACCAAAATCCTGCAAACGCTTGAATTCGTTGGGGCCTGAATATATCGCCATATTGGCCGAACCGCGCTCGAAAGGTACCAAAGCTGTGGTCTTCAACATCTTCAAATTAGGGTCGGCATTTCCGAACACCCTGACCTCGCCTGTGAAGTCCCGGAACGTAAAGCCCTGCGCCACAATGCTGGTATTAAAAAACTGGTTGGAGTGCGAAAACCACTCCACAGGCTTATCGCCAAGGCTTTTGGTATCGTCTTTGCGACAGTCGCAATAGTCTGTCTTGCCCGCTGATTTGAAATAGATGGACGACATGGTGCGCTCGTAAGTCTGGTTGCGCTCCAATTTGTCCAAGTGGTTTTCCCAATTAAAGCGCAATTCCTTCTGCGTCAGCACATTTTCGAGGCCGTTGGCGGCTATACGATAATCAAGGCGGTAGTTGTCGGGCGTAAGCGTATAGTTTTGCTCTAGATATCGGCCACCGCCAGCATCAGCGCGAAAAGTGAGGGTATTGCCGTTTTTGGTCGGCGCAAAAAAGAGCTCGCTGGTGAGTACCTTTCCAGTTGCTGTGCCTCCTACGGGAAGCTCAAACTCGAAGCGATTTAGGTCATCTTCGAGCAGGTACAGATCACTTTTCACGTCTTTTCCTGCCGTGTCAGTGAGTATTTTTTTAAATTTTTTGAGAAAAACCTCTTTGATTCGTCCACCCTTGCTGGTGAAGGTGATACGGACGAGGTCGTTTTCTAAGGTCTCAAACTGTTCCTGACCAACGGATGCGGGTGCAAATACGCCAAATTTGGCGAGCGCCATTCCATTTTGTTCTGCCGGGGAAACGGCCTCTTTCGTTGAAGCTACGGCGGGTGAAGGGGTGCCCTCCTTCGCCAAGGCTTCGGCGGGCAAAGCCGTTTGATTTTGAGCTTGTTTACCCGCCGAAGTTTCAACGGAGGCGGGGTTGCCCTCCTTCGCCGAGGCTCCGGCGGGTGAAGGTGGGGCAGAATATTGCATCCACAAAAACAACAACAAGAATATCAGTCCCATGCCGATATAGGTACTCAGTTGACTCTTTTTTTCTTCCATTATGAGTGTTTTTACCACATGGCACACATGTGCCAAACCAGTAATGATTTTTACCACATAGTTCACATAGGGCACATAGTTGATAAACTAGTGATTTTCAAAACTATGTGTCCTATGTGAACTATGTGGTAAAAATTTACAACAGTGCGCTATGTGGTTTTTTCAATAACGGCGCAAAAGTATGTCAAAACCTACCGTAATTATAGCAAAGCTCGAAGATTGCCCCGATTGGCTCGACCGAACGCTGTTTATAGCGGCTACTTTACTACCATCCCATCGTTTCCGGCAGAAAAGGTAGCCGCTACAAACGCGTAAAACTTCGCTCTTCATAGCACAATTGGAATTTTCATTAACCAGTCCTAAGGGCCATCTTCTACATTTGTCGGCGAAAAAATTCCGCCTTTTTTATGAAAAAATTGCTTCGTTTACCCGCCCAGATCTGCTCTTCCGTCACTAAGTCATGGATTCCCAAAGCTTTGGTGGCCACTTTCTGCCTTTTGAGCGCTCTCCCCGGCAATGCCCAAACAACCCTCCCCGAAGTGGACATCCCCATCACTTCCCACAACTATTTTGAAATATGCCAACAACTAGACGCTTACTTCGCTGACGAGTACGATGTTGATGAGGACACGGATTGTTG
>JANMME010000772.1:0-5660 GCA_031373015.1 Saprospiraceae bacterium | reverse complement strand
CGTGCCTTTTTCCAGCACCGAAGCACCGATGATGGCCTCTCCATTGGAGGCATCGGTGACGCGCCCGGACACACTGGTTTGGGCAAAGGCCGAACCTGCCAGCAGGCAGAACAGCAGCCCAAACAGATTGATTTTTTTGTTAAACTGCTTCATACTGAATGGTTTGAATTGTTTATCGGATAGAATGAATTTCAATTTTTTGTCTGCTTCCAAACCTCGTAGGTTTTCAAAACTTACGAGGTTTCAAGCGATGGTTACAACCTCACTTTTACCTTTTTAAGATCTACGGAATTCCCACCCACCATGATCTCGTACTCGCCCGGCTCTGTGCCAAACGTCATGTCCCGACGATAAAAACTCAGATCATGTTCGCTCAGTGTGAAGTTCAGTTCCTTCGTTTCACCAGGCATCAGGAAAACCTTCTGAAAACCTTTCAATTCTTTCACCGGGCGCGTCACTGAGCCTACGAGGTCGCGAACGTAGAGTTGGGCAACTTCATCGCCTGGGAGCTTTCCGGTGTTTGTCACGCTGACCGTCACGGTCAATAGCGCAGCATTGGAGTCAGGCGGTGACTTCAAATCACCGCCTGACTTCAGCGCTACCCTTGGTTCGCTATAACTAAACGTCGTATAGCTCAGCCCAAAACCAAAGGGCCATTGTGGGCTGTTGGGCTCATCAATATATTTGCTGGTCCACTTCGAGTTCGGGTCGTAAGGTCGGCCTGTGTTTTTTTCGTTGTAAAAGATCGGCACTTGCCCCACAGCGCGTGGAAAAGTCATGGGCAGTTTGCCAGAAGGGTTGTGGCTGCCGGTCAATACATCAGAAATGGCGTATCCGGCGGCGGTGCCCAACCACCATGTTTCCAATATAGCCTTGGCATTTTCGGCAATGCGTGGAATGGCGAGCGGGCGACCGTTCATCAAGACCACCACTACGGGCTTACCTGTTTTGCAGAGTTCCAGCACCAATTCTTCCTGTACTCCCGGAAGTCCAAGATCTGCACGGGCAGCGGCTTCTCCACTCATCATGGCTTTTTCGCCCACTGCTACGACCACCACATCCGACTCTTCGGCCAGGCGGATGGCTTCAGCGAAGCCGGACCTATCAGTGCCTTCGATGTCGCAACCTTTCGCAAAAACGATCCTGCCCCTCGGTTCTGGCACTTTTTTACCATCCAACATATTGAAAACAGGGATATTGATGGCTTCGAGCAAACTTTTACAATCCTTCTCGTTACCTGCACCATTCCAGTTGCCGATGAGTTCGCTTTTATTGTCAATGAGCGGCCCGATGAGCGCAATGTTTTGGGTACGCCGACTCAAGGGTAAAACGCCTTTGTCGTTTTTCAAAAGCACGATGGACTTACGTGCCATTTGGAGGGCAACAATCTGATTTGCCTGGCTTAAAAGCGTGGATTTCTCCCGTTCGGCATTGCAAAATTTGTAGGGGTCTTCAAATAGCCCCAACTCAAATTTCAAGCGCAAAACCCGGCGCACGGCTTCATCAATCTGTGCCTGGGTTACTTTTCCGTCTTCCAGCGATTTTTTCAAAAAACGTTGGTAAACAGCGCCTTGCATGTCCATGTCTACTCCGGCGTTGAGCGCGAGTTCGCCCGCTTCTTTTTCGTCGGCTACTACGCCATGATTCACCATTTCGTTGATGCTGGTGTAATCCGTCACGGCGAAACCTTCGAAGCCCCATTCTTTGCGCAAGATGTTGTCTAACAGGAATTTATTTCCAGAGGCCGGAACGCCATCATAGTCGTTGAACGAGGTCATCACGGTGGTGGCACCCGCTTTTACCGCAGCTTCGTAGGGCGGCAAATAGAATTCGCGGAAGTATCGTTCGCTCATATCCACGGTGTTGTAATCGCGCCCGGCGATGGGAGCGCCGTAGCCTGCAAAGTGTTTCACGCAAGCCAGCACGGCATCAGAATCCCCCAGCTTCTTCCCTTGGAAACCCCGAACCCGAGCTTCGGCGATGCGGCTACCTAGGTAGGGGTCTTCGCCAGCACCTTCCATGACGCGCCCCCAGCGTGGGTCACGGCTAATGTCTACCATGGGGGCATAGGTCCAGTTGAGACCAGCGGCACTGGCTTCGGTGGCCGCCACCCTGGCAGATTTTTCGATGGCTCCCAAATCCCAACTGGCAGCTTCGCCGAGGGGAATGGGAAAAATGGTTTTGTACCCGTGAATGACATCAAAGCCAAACAGCAGCGGGATTTTCAAACGGGTTTCTTCGACCGCAATTTTTTGCAGTTCGCGGACGAACCCGGTGGTGTGGGCATTGAACAAATTGCCGCAAGCACCGCTGCGGATGTCGTTTTTGTAACCCTCGCGGATGGTCGGGCCTGTGCTGCCCCAGTCCGTAGTATAGAGCGAGAGTTGGCCGATTTTTTCGTCGAGGGTCATTTTGGCAAGCAAGGCGTTCACACGGGTTTCGATGCCTGCGGAGGGGCGGTAGATTTGCGCGGACATCTGGTTGGAAAACAAGCAGCCAAGCAGAAAGAATAAATTAGGAATAAGCCTGAGATGGATCATTGTTTTGAACGTTGTGGATGTTTTTTAAAAGTTGTCGAGGTTCAATCTGTATTTTTGTGCAGTTAAAAATTATTGGAGTATGAAAGAAGAAGTTTTGATTGACTTTCCAATCACGCTTGCCGATCGTCTCGAACTCGGCCCTGACACTGTGCGCTTCCCAGCTTCTTGGGATGAGTACCTTGATTTGTTAGAAGTTTGCGAATACACCATCGAATACTCAAATGAAGAAATCATCGCCATGAGCGTAGCATCCGACCCCCACGAATCTATTGTCGCTAATATATTGGGCGTATTGTACCATATTTTCAGAGACAGCCCAGATATGCAAGCGCGAGGCAGTAATCGTCACGTTTTCATCCCGGAATTTGAATCTGACTACGCCCCCGATGCACACGTTGTAAAAGGAGTACCTATCGAACACATTTTGCGCAAAGGGCTGACCGCCAACCTAAATCCGTGTATCCTTTTTGAGGTACTTTCACCCAGCACTCGCGATGCTGATTGGTCTGAAAAACTCCCACGTTACAAGAGAATCGCCTCCGCTCGTCAAATTGTTTACATTGAGCAATCGCGCCCTTTTGTCACCGTGTTCAATCGAATCGCCGACACCAACCGCTGGGAAACCGAGGATTTTGACAACTTGGAACACTTTGTTAAAATCGAAGGGGAAGACGTAATGCTAAAAGACCTATATCGAAAAGTCGTTTTTTTGGGAAAAATTTAAGTTCGTAATTTCGCGTTCCTAAAAGCCATCGTTATAGCTTTTTTTGCGCAAACAACCACTCCAGCACCGACGGATTGTAGTACGTCACGTTCCAGATATCATGATTCATCGTTGAATATTCGGTGTATTTTACATTCCCAGCTATCTTTTCCAGCACCTCCACAATTTGCCGCGAACAACGAGGCAACACCGTTTCGTCCAGTGCCCCGTGAAACACCCAAAGCGGAATGTTTTTGATTTTATCGGCATAGCGCGGATCTCCACCACCACAGATAGCCAGCCCTGCTGCGAACAAATCAGGGCGACGCATCAGCAAGTCAAAGGTGCCGAAGCCTCCCATACTCAAGCCCGTGATGTACACCCGTTTGGGGTCAATATCAGGGTGTTCGCGGAGCATTTTTTCCGCCAGTTCAAGCACCATGCGCCCCGGCACGGTGGGTTCTTCCTGATAAAGCGTTTGCCAATCTTTGCTGCTGCCGCCCCAGCGAATATCTGGAGGACATTGGGGCGCCAGGAGGTAATGTGGGTGTTTTTCACGCATCCATTCTTCACAAAAAGCGTGGACGCCGTTGGTCATTTGCTCGTGATTCTGGATGCCGCGTTCGCCGGAGCCGTGCAGGAAAATGACTAGAGGAACTGTGGCTTGTTTACCCGCCGTAGATTTTTTATCTGCCGTAGCCTTGGCGAAGGAAGAGTCGAAGGAGGGTTGACTGTTGGCTGTTGACTGTTGATCATTGGGCGTGGATGTTTGAATATCTTTCCAGGGCAGCATCAGTTGGTAGGGCAGTTTGTTCCCGGTTTTATCCGTGTAAATTGCTCTTTGGAAAAAACCATTTTTGTCAAGTGGAATCGTGGGATTGATCGCTGCTTTTTCACCGTCAGCGAAAGAGATGCCCTCCGTCAATTTCTGAATCTCCGGTTTTTCAAGCCAGCCGCCTGTGAATCCCGCCCGTTTCAAACCTTGAACGATATAGGGATTGCGCTTCATCAAATCCCACAGAAAACCGGAGCGGTAGTTTTCCATCATCAATACAATGGGCCCCTGGTCAATACCGAGATAATCTTTGCCCACCCAAAACGGATAACCCGGTTGGGCTTTGGGCGAGCGATTGATTTCGGTAAAGGTCTCGTTGTAGCCATCGAAAAAACCATATTTGCCTACTGGCCAGCGATTCCACATAGCTTCCAGTGCAGGCAGGCAAACTTCCGGCGCAAAAGGCAGCGAACTAATCGCCGCAGTGGGCGCAATCGTACCGTCATCGTCCTGATAATCAATGGCTACGCCACGCGCGCCGTAGCCGGGACAGTAGATTTTTTTGCCCTCGTGGAGCATGTCCGTATCTGGACCATCGCCAGCGGTGAGTCCCCAGATATTGGGGCCGTAGCCTTTGAATTTTCCAGGGTTTTCGATGCAATACTGCCGTTGGGCAAGCGTGGCTCGACGGGAATTCTCAAAATAGTCAATCCCCATTTTTTTCATGTACAGGTCTTGTATTCCCCGAAAATCAATCCAGCAATGACTGTACTGGTGGCCGAAAAGCGGGCCAAAATTCACGTGATCCTGTCCTTCAAATTCAGCGCGGAAATAGGGTTCGCACCATTTTTCCCACAACCTGGACGGCACGGGGTGAGTGGGCGACCCGAGCGCCATGATGTTCAAGATCATGGCTTCGTTGTAGCCGCGCCAATCGGCGGCGAGGAATCCGTCGCGCTCTGGGAACCATCCCATACTCAGGCGGTTTTGTTCGTTCAAAAACCAGTCGAATTCTACGCGGCGAAATAAGTAATCGGCGGTTTTGCGGATGGCCTCGTCTGTTGGATTATCCTGGTCAAAATAAGTCATGCACGACAACACACCAGCCATCAGGAGGCCAGTGTCAATGCTCGAAAGTTCGACTGTTTTATAGCGAAGTCCGGTTTGAGTTTGGAGAAAGTGATAGAACCAGCCACGGTAGCCCGCCACGCCGGTGGCTTCGGGGCCTTGCGGCAAATTTTTTAAGTATTCGAGGGTTTTTAATACTCTATCTGCTGCCTCGGCGCGGGTAATCCAGCCGCGATTTACGCCCACCAAATAAGCCGAAAGCCCAAATCCGGTGGCTGCAATGCTCGAAAAATCATCCGTTGGGTAACGGTCAGGAACTTGAAAATTGGTTTTGTGCGCCAACTCCCAGAAATAAAGAAAATGCCGTTTTTGCACCTCATCAAGACTAAAGGGCGGCTTCTCCGCGCTGACAGGAGCAGGCGGTAGTTGTGCCGGAACTGACTGGCAGGCCAGTAGTGCGAGCAAAAACAGGAGGGGGGATTTCTTCATAAAGAATGGTTCGGCAAAAAATTTGCTCGGATGTGAGTGAGTGTCGGGGTGACAAAAAGTAACCCCCACACAACAAAAACACCGG
>JANMME010000762.1:0-4785 GCA_031373015.1 Saprospiraceae bacterium | reverse complement strand
ATAGCAAACCGGGAAGTGCTACTTTTGAGCCGAAAATCTTGGGTCATCCCGAATTTTAAATTGATAAAATAAACCGCAAAACCGCAAAACAGGAGAACAGCAAAATTCAAAACCAAACGTATTGATCTCGAAAAGGGCAAGCTTTTTGCCTTATTCGAGCGCTTCACCTCCTGATTTTGCGGTTTTATATTTTCCGGTTCTCCTGTTTTGCGGTTTTTTAAAATTCGGGATGACCTATGTTTCACCAAACGCAGTATTCATGGCGCTCTCTTCCACCCCGTGGCAGGCCCTTTGGAATCGCTTGCCGGCCCCTTTGCAAAACCGCTATTACCTCACGCTGGTGGTTTTTTTGTTTATCATGGTATTTTTGGACAGACACAGCTTGTGGACGCAGTGGAAACTCTGGCGGGCACAAAAACAATTGGAGACTGACCGCGCTTTTTATCAAGATAAAATCAAGGAAGCGCGAGAAGAAGCCGAAGATTTTGAACTGACCAAAGAAAAGTTTGCCCGCGAACACTACTACATGAAACGCGCCGATGAAGACGTGTTCATTATAAAACCGGAAAAATAGGGTTTAGATGGTTGAGATGGTTTTGATGGTTTAGAACAATCGCGCACTCAACCATCAAAACCATCTCAACCCACTCAACCATCAAAACCATCTCAACCATTTCACATGTCCATACTAGTCAATAAAAACTCCAGAATCATTGTGCAAGGCTTCACCGGGAAGGAAGGCACGTTTCACGCAGAACAAATGATCGCGTACGGCACGAATGTAGTAGGCGGTGTTACCCCCGGGAAAGGTGGCCAAACACATCTCGAACGCCCGGTTTTTAATACCGTAGAAGATGCGGTGCGTCAAGCAGGCGCAGACACGAGCATCATCTTCGTACCGCCCGGCTTTGCCGCCGATGCCATTATCGAGGCTGCTATGTCGGGCATCAAAGTCATAGTAGCCATTACGGAAGGCATTCCTGTACAAGATATGGTACGCGCCAAAGCCTATATCTCCGACAAAGGGGTGCGACTTATCGGCCCCAACTGTCCAGGCATCATCACGCCCGACGAGGCCAAAGTTGGCATCATGCCCGGCTTCGTGTTTAAGCGTGGCCCGATTGGGTTGGTATCCAAATCCGGTACGCTTACCTACGAAGCCGCTGACCAAATTGCCAAAGCAGGTCTGGGCATCACGACGGCCATCGGCATAGGAGGTGACCCAATTATTGGCACCACTACCCGAGAGGCCATCGAACTTTTCATGCAAGACCCTGAAACTGAGGGGATTGTGATGATCGGCGAGATCGGCGGCGGACTAGAAGCCGAGGCAGCCCGCTGGATTCGCGCCAATGGCAATAAGAAACCCGTGGTCGGGTTCATCGCGGGCCAAACCGCTCCAAAGGGTCGCAAAATGGGCCATGCCGGTGCCATCGTCGGCGGTGCTGACGACACAGCAGCTGCTAAAATGCGCATCCTGGCAGAAAATGGAATCCATGTGGTGGAGTCGCCTGCGCAGATCGGGGCCGTGATGGCGAGGGTGATGCGGGGGTAAGGGACTTTGGATACTTGGACGTTGGACACTGGACTTGCACTCAGACAGATTAAAAAGCGAAAAAAAATTCCGCAAAAACGATGGTTTCAATTCAAAAAATCTTACCATTAGGAAAATTTACCTTCATTATACCGCAATGAATCGCTTTCCAATGTCCCTGCCTACCGTCAGGCAGGTAATGTCAAAGGGTCCAAAGTCCAAAAAACCTTATCTTTGTCAAAAATTCAAAAGTTAAAGAAATGCACGAATCCATTGTCCCCGATGCACCCATTGCCATTTCTGACTATGAAATCGAACGTGGAAAGCCTATGCCAAGTAGAAACCACGCCCTCATTCAAGGCCGACTGACTGTTTTGTTGGATACATATTCCGACGATTTCACCATTTTCCCTGAAGTGGACTTGGACTTCAAGCCCAAAGGCGCAACGCCCGACCTGTGCATCTATCCAAAGATGCACATAGACTTTTCAGAAGAAGACGAAATCAAGATGAAAGAGCCGCCCATCACGGCCATTGAGATACTCTCGCCCAAGCAGGCATTGGAAGAGGTAATCCTCAAAGCCCGGAAAATCTATTTTGCCAACCAAGTGCAGTCCGTTTGGGTGGTGTTGCCCTCGCTCCGCAGTATCGCTTTACTCCAAGATGCAAAAAGCGACCCTCAATTTTTTACTTCCGCCGACACGCTTTCTGACCCAGCTACTGGCATACAGATAAATGTTGGCGAGGTGTTCCGGGGCTGATAAATCGAATATTTCATCTGCCATTCAGGAATTGGTCAAACGCCGGGCAAGAGGTTACTGCGAATATTGCCTAGTCCCCTATACCATCCTCGACTCGACGAGTGGCGCGAACATTTCCAATGGAGCGAAGACGAAACGTTGATTATCGGCCTTACACCTGTCGGAAGGGCAACTGTTGACTTTTCGCTTTTTAATCTGTCTGAGTGCAAGTCCAGTGTCCAACGTCCAAGTGTCCAAAGTCTAAAAAACTTGGAATGAATAAAAAAATAAAAATTGCCAGTTGGTCCAATGTGCTCCCGACTCATTCTTTTATGCCTGCCGCAGTATGCGTTACCCCAGCCGTAGTCAGGAATCTGGAGAAACCTTTTATTGCCAGAGGGTCCGGGAGAAGTTTTGGGGACTCGGCATATATCTCTGACGGCATTACGCTTTCCGCTTTAAAAACAACAAGAATTTCCGATTTTGACCCTGAAGCCGGCATAATCAGATGCGAATCTGGGGTTAGAATGGTTGATTTGCACAATTTTATAGAGAAAAGCGAGTGGCATTTTCCTGTTTATGGGGGGACACAATGGGTAACGATGGGAGGGGCAGTTGCCGCAGATATCCATGGGAAAAATGATGAGGCAATGGGATCATTTGGCAATCATATTTTATCCATGAATATCATTACGCCACAAGGAGAGTTAATATATTGTTCACCAGAGGAAAACAGGGCGCTGTTTATCACAACTGTCGGTGGAATGGGTCTCACCGGATTTATTCAGTCAGTTTGTTTGAAACTGAAAAAACGGAAGTTTAATACCCTTTCGGTGAAAACCAATTCGGTTAGAGCATTTCCAGAAGTATTGAGCTGCTTTGATGAAGCCGCAGCCGATTTTAAATTTTGCTCCTGGAATGCAATAAACGGGCACTTTTCAGAAGCTTTGTTTCATCAGGCGGAGCATGTAGCAGGGAATAGCAGGGTAAGCCGTCGAACGCTGAATTTACCGCTCCCAAAGATCAATTTAGTTAATTCTCATTCGCTTAGGTTGGCGAATTTTATGATAAAGCAATTCCATAGAAATGCTGCAAAAAGAGTGCATATCCGTGATTTTAATTATGTCGGGCTTCATGAGCGCATACGAAACTGGAATGCCTTCTTCGGGACTGCGGGCGTGATCGAGTTTCAATTTTTGGTGAGTGCAACAAACCTGGTTCCATCGCTTACCGAACTACATAGCCGCTGCGCAAAGCTCAAGGAAAATGTTTTTAATGTGGTGGTTAAAAAACATGGCATAATGGCCAGAATGGGGCTTTTGTCTTTCCCTGGAGAAGGATATTCTGTAAATTTTCAGGTACGCAATTTGACAAAAAACCGGGAAATGCTGATTGATTTCACCGATCAGCTTATTTCAATAAATGGAAGAATTTACCTGACAAAAGACTCTTGCATATTGCCCCGGCAATTTGAAAAAATGTATCCTCAAATTGATCAATGGAGAAGTTACGTAAAGGAAATAGACCCCAACAATAAAGTTCAATCAAATCTTTCCAATCGTTTAAAAATAAAGCCGTGGTAGACCATACCGCTGGACATTTTTATTTTACCCCAAGACCTATAAGGTTTCCAAAAACCTTATAGGTCTCGATTTTGGAAAATGTCCAGTAGTGTGGCGGTAGTGCCTAAAATATAAAAAGCGTGATTTGAAGTAAAATATTTGCGTAAATCCCTGCAATAACATCATCCATCATTACGCCCCATCCTCCTTGAAGGTTTTCAAATTTATTGATATATAGAGGTTTGAATATGTCAAAAAAGCGAAACAAAATAAACCCGGCAAGGACATATTGCCAAGTGAACGGAACCATAAAAAGGCTTATCCACATCCCAACGATCTCATCAATCACTATTTTTGAAGGATCTTTCCCCCACTGCTTTTCAAGTTGATTGCTGACGACGATCCCTGTCAACAGAAATATTGTGATTATACCGGCGAAATAATATTTAAAAGGGCCGGCTCCAATGGTAAGTCCCGGCATTATTGCATTCAGCCCCCATAAGAAAAAGCAGGCCAAGAGAGAAGCTGCAGTACCTGGGGCCTTTGGAGCATAGCCGCTGCCGAAGCCAGTTGCAAAAATCTTTTGGAGCAATAGCCTATTTTTCATAAGACCATAACAGGGTGAGGAACAAACTACTTCCTGAAAATCAACGGGAAGAAACCATTCCCATCTCTTTGATCTTGGTTAAGGCTGCGAACAACTTCGTTTCCTGGACAAAGACATCTTGTGGCATCAAAACATCGTTGGCCGATTGGGGAGATTTGAAATAAAAGGAAAGCCACTCCTGCACGCCTGACCATCCAGTCTGATGGGCTAGATCTAAAAACAAAGCAAGATCAAGCACAATGGGCGCTGCAAGGATAGAGTCCCTACACAAAAAATTGATTTTGATTTGCATCTTGTAGCCCATCCAGCCAAAGATATCAATATTGTCCCAGGCTTCCTTTT
>JANMME010000751.1:0-4106 GCA_031373015.1 Saprospiraceae bacterium | reverse complement strand
GCCCGTCGCCGTTCACGTCTGCTTGTGTGATGATCGGGCCGAGATCTGTTACCGTCCAGGGGAGCAGTACCCAGGTTTCAAAATCGCTGAATGGGTTTTCCTTGTGCACAAAGTCAATTCCAAGACTGGCAGCATTTTTTTCGGAAAACAAGGTTGGGGTAGAGGGCGACGGCGGCATTAAGTGTGCAACGTACCCCGAGGCATCGGTCCATTTGAGTTGGAGGCGCTGATTGGCGGACACATTGCTCAACGTCTGGATTTTACCGTCGGGCCATCGCACAGTTAGCTTATCCACTTGAGCCGTTTGGCCGAGTCCAAAATGGATGAGGTGTTCCACCGAAGAGAAAATGCCGTGGTTAGGGTTAAGTTCTTGGTATTGCTTAATGCCTTGATATTCAATTAGAACAGAAGCCCCAACGGCAAATGGGTTGGCAGGACTGCCCTCCAATTTGGCTTGAAGGTAGCTGCCGCCGTTCTGTTCGCGGGTAAGGTTTTTGTATACAAAAGCAGGCTCATCGAGGTTGTTGACCACCAGGTCAAGATCGCCATCCGCATCAAAATCTGCCCAAGCGCCACCGCTTGACCAGGAGCCGGGCATGGTCATCCAGTCTCCGCTTTTATCCTCAAATTGCCAGTTGCCCTTGTTCTGGTACACGAAATTGCGCACCTTGTACTCCGCCACTTTGTCCAAATAGGGCATTATATCCTTTTTCTTGCTGAGCAGGAGCTTGTTGATTTCCGGTAGCAAAAACTCGGAATAGTCGCGGTTGGTCACCTCCCGGCGGTATCCATTGGAGATATGGAGGTCTTTGAGGCCATCGTTGTCCAGATCAGCAAACAGGCAACTCCAGGACCAGTCGGTTTTGTAAATGCCTGACAGGCAAGCGATATCGCTAAAAGTGCCATTCCCATTGTTGTGCTGCAACACATTGCGTGCCACAGACTTGGGATAACCGTATTGCACCATGGTCAGGTAACGGCTGAGCGGGTTGGTATTTTTTAGGATTTTTTGACGGTAATTGTTGGTTGGGAACATGTCTACCGTCAACAAATCCACCAAAGCATCATTATCAAAATCGCACAATTCTGCTCCCATGGCACTCATGCTGTTATGGCGGAAATACTTGCTCATTTGGTCGGTGAACCCGCCTTTTTGATTGTTTATGAACAGATTGTCTGGGTGTACAAAGTCGTTGCCAACATAAACATCCGGCCAGCCATCGCCGTTCACATCTGAGACGGACACGCTCAGCCCAAACCCAAAATTCTGGATACCGGCTTGCTTGCTGTCGTTGGCAAATTTGCCGCCTTGGTTTAAGTAAAAATTGTCCGAGTCGTATTCCGCTTTTGGGTCGAGATCTGGCAAAAAAGACTTTCCATCGGGACCGTATTTGAGCACCAGGCGGTTGGCATGGCTCAGATCGGTCGGGTGGTTGATGATATAGCAATCAAGGTCGCCATCGTTGTCAGCGTCAAAGAAATTCGCGCCAGAGCAAGGGCTTTTGTCGTCCAGTCCATACGCTTTGGCGCCTTCAGTGAAAGTAAGATCCTTGTTATTGATAAACAACTTGGCTATCCTCCCCTCGGCATCTGGCCCTGCGTGGCACACAAAAAGATCAAGCCAGCCATCCGCGTTTACGTCGGCCGCCGTTACCGCCGTTTCAAAACCTTCTTCAGATCCCACGCCAGCGGTGTCTGTGATGTCCTTGAACTTAAAATTGCCCTGATTCAAGTAAAGCCGGTTTTTGCCATTGGAACAAACGAAGTAGATGTCAGGTAGCTTGTCATTGTTAATATCTGCCACGGCTACACCCCCGCCGTTATATTGGTTGATATTTAGGATAACATTGTGCTCATTGTCTTCCAGGATTTTATTCTGGAAATCAATGCCGGTTTCCGTGGGGGAAAGCAATTGTAGCCGTGGATTTTTGGCAGTCAAAGTGGGTTCTGAACCAGAATCTTCTGATAGGGAAGGGACTTTGCTATCGTTCTTTACCGTCCAAAAATAATAAGCAGTACAAGCAAGCACGAGCAGGCCAAGACCCCACAAGAGGTACCTGCGTCGAGGGGCAGCATTGGTGGTTTTAGCCTGTTTAACCGGGGCTGGTTGCTTTGTTTTTTTGCTCATGATGAGTGAAATGAATTTTGGTTTTAAAGGGCGAATGTTTTGGGTTTTAGTTTGGATAGTTGGGGTTGTGTAAAATGGTCTTTCGTGGATTTTTGCGAAAAACAATGTTTTGTATTTTGACCAATTGAATCCTATAAGGTTTTTAAAACCTAGGGTATGTACACAAGTCGAATCCCCTATTGATTTGTCATGTCGTAGCGCAGCGGAGACAACCACACAACAATATTTGACTCGAAATCAAGCATAAAAGGATGAAATCCGAAGTGGCTTGGGTTGTGTGGTTGTCTCCGCTGCGCTACGACATGACAACCCACGCGTGCAACACAAGATGTAGGATAAATTCACCGGGTGACTCCAAGTCACCCGGTGAATTTATCCCAATTTATCCCAACAAACCCAAACCAAAATCAATCATTTAAAAACCTGCACTTTACTATTGTTGTTGGCCACCACAACAATCCGCTTGCCTCCCGCCCCTCGCAACAGTGCCAAATCTCGTGCTTCCCGCTGTGCCCAAAAGCCACTTTGCACATTGTCGAGCCACGCAAAATTGCCCTTTCCATCGCCCAAAAGAAGCGTTCCATTGCCTGCATCACAAGGGTTGGTTTCTACTTCGTAGCCGTATTTGTTCCCGGCCATCAGGATGTCTATATTGCCGTCTGCGTTGAAGTCATCGCACACAATCCCTTGAACGGGAGATGTTTGCGCTTGGAAAGGTAAACGGTGCCGCACGAATTTCCCGCCTTGGTTTTCCCACCAACAGGTTTCAAAATGGTAACAAAAGAGATTGAGCGCAGCATCCAAATCCTTTTGTGGCCACAAATCGCTCATGGTGGCTTTGGCATAGTCCTTAGAGTACAGAAACTTCTTTTTGAGCACTGGCATTTGTTTCACCAGCACCTCTTTTTGCATGAGCGGAAAGATCTTTCCGTCCTCCATAAAGGCCACGATTGGATCGAGCGTGCCGTTGTTGTCAAAGTCTTTTGCGTAGCATCGGAATGGCGCGTCTGCACTGGCCGTGAAGCGGGTGTTCAAACCTAGATTGCCCGTCAGGAGGTCAAGGTCGCCGTCTTTGTCGAGGTCGGCCACAGCGAGCCGATTCCAAAGACCATTGGATTTAGCAAAGCCAAATTGCTCCGTTACCTCTTCTAACTTGTTGTTTTTCAGTTGAAAAACGGACACGGGCATCCATTCGCCCACTACTACGAGTTCCTTTTGTCCGTCGCCATTCAGATCGCTCCAACTCAGGTCGGTCACCATGCCGCAATGCTCAAAAGGGCCCGCCACCAGACTTGTGATGTCAACGAATTTTCCACCGTTATTTTGGAGCACCACGCTGCGCGGGGTGAGCGGCCAATTTTTAGCCACTAGACGTCCACCAATAAAAAGGTCGAGGTCTCCATCGCCGTCGAAATCATGCGCCGCCGCCCGAAGGCCCAATTCCTTGAAAACAGGCAACGCGTCTGCCGATTTTGAAAAATTGCCTTTCCCGTCATTGAGGTAAAGCCGGCATTGCCACGCGAGATCTGAAAGAGCGTCAGCGCCACCGCCCAGCACTAGCAGGTCTTGGTCTTTATCACCGTCGGCATCGAAGAAAAGCCCGCCGTGGTCTTCGTATCTTTCGTCCGCTTTAATCACAGCCGCCGAACTGGTTCGAAAACTGCCAGCAGCAGTTTGCAGATAAACGGCGCCAGCGCCCATCGGAGAGTTTCCGATGTAAAAATCTTCCAACCCATCGCTGTTCAGGTCGGCTTGTGCCATGAGCGGGCCGAGATCTGTCACGCTCCATGGGTAGAGCACCCAAGTTTCGAAATCATTTGCGGGGTTTTCCTTGTGCTCAAAGTCAATCCCCAAGCTGGCCGCATTTTTTTCTGAAAACAGAGTCGGCGCTGCTGCCCCGGCAGGCATTAGGTGTGCTATGTAGCCCGAGGCATCTGTCCATTTGAGTTGGAGGCGCTGGTTGGCCGGCACATTGTTC
>JANMME010000703.1:0-8984 GCA_031373015.1 Saprospiraceae bacterium | reverse complement strand
GGCGCAGAGGCGCGGAGTGTTGATTTTCAAACACTCTGCGCCTCTGCGCCTCTGCGGTTTTATATTTTCCAATTTCTAAACTCAATTACTTCGTGAAAGCCGCGAACAAAGAATCCACCAATGCCTGCCCGATTCCACCTTCAATCAAGCCTTTCACATCGGCTTTCCACCAGTTGGGTCGTGCAGCAGGATTGTCGGTCGCCAAGCCCTTCCAGTACCAGTAGTAGCGGCTGTATTTCGCGACGGAAACGGCTGAGAGCAAAAGTTTGGGGTTGTCGAGTGTGGTGTTTTGGGCGAGGCCATTTTCAAATTCGGTCATAATGCTCACATATTCACTGAGTTGTGCGGGAGAATTAACAGGCATGGCCGAGACTTTGTCTAGGATGTCGCCCAACACTTTGCGGTCGTTTGCGCTGAGTCTGGAGGTTTGCAACCAAACCTGATGATCGTCGTAGTTACCGTCAAATGCTACGCGTTCAACTTGTTGCTGTTCGACATCGGGGATTACGACTTCGGCTTCTGTTTTCAAAAATTGAGCAGATTTGGTAGAGAGAATCTTCCGCACGGCATAAGCGTCATAGTCAAGGGCTTTGATCTCGTCTTTTGTTTTGGCCGTATAGATGCTCTGCATGGCCAAATTGTGCAGTTGGCCGAGGTTGTCTTGTGGGTTGTTCGGGTTGACCAAGGGTGCTACGGGCTGCAAGTTTGCATCAGAAAACTCGATCATTTTTTTCCCCGCAGAGGAGGTTTGAAAGCGGTAGAAGCCCGATTTTAAAACGCGTGGCGGCAGGCCGTTTTGGGATTCCACCGTGAAATCAGCGGTGAGTGGGAAGAGGTTGCCGTAATCGGCGCTTACTTCTTCGCCATTGTCAAATTGGAACGTGGGGGCCTGCTGTTTTAGATCGGTTGCATTGCCCCATCCGATCCAGATGCAGTTGCTGAAACTGTACATACAGCCCATGTAAGTGCTGGTGCCAAAATGGATGTTGATTCGTTCTCCTGAAGGCAGCGTAGGCGATGCTACGTCGGTAGCTGGTTCAATGCTTGTTTTCGTGCAGGATAGGATGGATGCAAAAATGGCTATGAGGGTCAGGGTCGAGAAAAATGTACGGGTTGTCATGATCTGAAAAATGTTAGGTGAAAAAATGTGGGCAGTTGTTTCGCTGCTTTGAACCTACTATCGCCCAGATTTTCAAACCTTACCCTGATCCTCAAAAAAATTTGTAACATCTGCGGTTAAAACCTGCTTGACATCCCTGCGAAACCTTACTTATGCGGGACTTCTTTATAATAAAACTGTTTTTATGGCCAATAAAGTCAAACGCCTTTCTCCAAAGATCAAAACCAAAGCTGCTGAAATTCAGCGTGTTCTAGATTCCCTTTTCCCCGAAGTTCCCATTCCGCTCCAGCATTCGGATGCGTTCACTTTGCTTGTAGCCGTGGTGCTCTCTGCCCAATGTACCGATGAACGGGTGAACCAGATCACACCCCTGCTCTTTGCCCGCGCCAACAACCCTGCTGACATGGCAAAGCTAGACGTCGAGGAGATCCGTGAAATCATCAAACCCTGTGGGCTTTCTCCTGCCAAGTCAAAGGGCATCAGCGGGCTTTCAAAAATTATTATGGAAAAGCACGGCGGCAAAGTGCCCGAAAGTTTTGAGGCTTTGGAAGCTTTGCCAGGAGTGGGGCACAAAACGGCCTCAGTGGTGATGTCGCAGGCCTTTGGCTGGCCGGCATTCCCGGTGGATACGCACATCCACCGTTTGGCAACGCGCTGGGGACTTAGTTCAGGAAAAAACGTGGAGCAAACGGAGCGCGATTTGAAAGCCGTTTTCCCTGAAAACACCTGGAACAAACTCCATCTCCAGATCATCTATTTTGGCAGGCAATATTGTCCGGCCCGAGGTCACAAGAGGGAGGAATGCCCGATTTGCTCCTGGGCGGGTGTCAACAGTCAATAGTCAACAGTCAACAGTCAAAAGTCAACAGTCAATAGTCAACAGTCAACAGTCAACAGTCATCACCTACATCCTTTCTCGGCAGCCTCTATGAGCTCGCGCAGGATTTCAATTTCGGTTTTAATGGGTTGGTTTTCACTGTTTTTGATCTCTTTTTCCAAAGATATTCGCACCTCCTCGAACTGTTTTTTGCTCAAAGCCAATTCGTATTCAAAAAGATGTTCGCGCCGAAAGTTGTGGAGTGCTACGATGTGGGGGTCTTTGGGCTTGAGTTTTAAATACACAAAGCACAACACGAGCGCCGTGACAAACCCGCCCAAACCAGAGAGCAGCAGCATTTTGAAGCCAAAACCGCCTTTTTGAATACGGAGGTCTTCGTAGCCATGCTGGATGTGATGGTTTTCTTCGCGGAGGGTTTTGTTCTGATCAAAAAGGTTCGACCATTCTTCTTCAAATCGCTGGCCGCGTTGTTTGGCATCTACAAGTGCTTGTTGGAGCGACTCAAAGTGCTTTTTCTGATCGGGCGTCAACCCTTGCAGGATTTCTTTGTTGGGAAGGTCTTGTTCCATGGTGTCCAAAGATGTTTGGGCAAAAGTCGTCATTTCGTCATTAATCGTCATTGGGTCATTGGGGTCATTTTAGCCAATGGCGCAATGACCTAATGACTCAATGACTCAATGACCCTAATGACGAAATGACCAATGACAAAAATGACTAAAATAGACATCCTAGCCATCGGCATCCACCCCGACGATGTGGAATTGAGTGCGAGCGGCACCTTGCTCCGCCATGCCGCGCAGGGAAAAACTTTTGGACTTCTCGACCTGAGTCAGGGCGAAATGGGCACTCGTGGAACGGCGGCAATCCGCGCTGAGGAGGCTTTGGTGTCTGCCAAAATTATGGGGGCTGCATTTCGGGAAACACTGGATATTCCCGACGCTCTTTTTGAGCACAAACCAGAAAACTGGCTGAAAATCGTGCGCGTCATCCGCGCTTCCCAGCCCGAAATCGTGCTCTGCAATGCCCCCGACGACCGCCACCCCGACCATGGTCGGGCCGCCAAAATGACCTCGGATGCTTGTTTTTACGCAGGGCTCGAAAAGATTGAAACTTTTGACAATGAGGGGCTTAAACAAGAAAAATGGCGCCCCAAAGCAGTGTATCACTACATTCAGGACAATCATTTGGACCCTGATTTCGTGGTGGACATCACGCCGTTTTTCTCTAAAAAAATGGAAGCTGTTTTAACCTTCCGCTCTCAGTTCTTTGACCCTACGGGCGAAGTGTCAAACACGCCTATTTCTGGCAAAGACTTTCTCCATTTCATGGAAGCCAAAGGGCGGGTTTTTGGACGGCCAATCGGTGCAGAATATGCCGAGGGTTTTATTTGTTCAAGGACGCCGGGGGTGGGGGATTTGTTTGATTTGGGATGATTTGGGTTTAAACACATAAGGCACATAAGCCTCGATTTACTCATTTTTGTACCCTTATGTGCCTTATGTGTTTAAAAAATCACCTCGCCACCACCACTTTCCTGCCACCCAAAAACTGCCCATCTTGCCACAGTTCGGCCCAATCAAGTATCAGCTCGGATTGATCGGAAATGGTGATTTGACGGACTGCTTTTCGTCCAACAACCCAAAAACAAAACGTACTTTTATCCTGAAAATGAACTACAGCATCCTCATATCGCTTTTCATCGCCCTTCCCGTTGTGCTTTCGGCACAAGTTTGCGGGTTTTCTGAAGGGAAAAATTTGGCAGCATTGCGAATGGCAGTTTTTGCCAAAGAAGCTCCAACCCATTCCCAAGATATTTTTCCTGGAATCAAATTGGCCAGCCAGCCCGAAAAAACCGCCACGCTCCCGCCCCTCGTTTTATTGCCCAAATGGTCGGCAGTGGAATTGCCCTTCTTTTGTAAAATCGAACATGATTGGGGCAAAAAATCTCGGCTTCCTGTCAAATTCCGGCTTGGCTCAGTGGAGTATGTAGATTGGCTTGAAGGCAAGTAAATGGAGATGGAATCGTACGCTTTAGATTCTTTGGCCACAGGCCTCGCAATTTAGATCAATTCTTTCCCTGCATTTTTTTTCCTCCCAGATTTGGAAACGCCCCTTGCGTTTCTACCTTTGCGCCACTTTTTTAACGGGGCGTTAACGGACTTATGACGAAAAGGTGATTTAAAGCGTATCTAAATAAGTCCGCTTTTTAACAGTTTGTTTTGTAGGCTACCAGCGGTTTTTACCTTTGCGCCATCAAATCTGTAACAGACAAGTTTGCTCCTTGGAAAACGAAAAACAGCAGTTATTTGCCCATTTTTAGAGAAAATCAACCACTTCTGATATGTTGTTGAAACGCATTTGTTGGGTTTTCACGTTCGTCATTGCCGCCACCGCCTCCCTCCACGCAGGGCCTACCAAAGAAGCCGGTAAGGAATTATTCATTGCTAACTGCGCTTCTTGCCACAACAAGAACATGAAGGACGACCTCACTGGCCCTGCTTTGGGTGGTGTGGAAGACCGTTGGGGCGCCTTCCCACGCAAAGATCTTTACGCCTGGATTCGCAACTCCCAGGCACTCATCGCTACTGGCCACCCTCGCGCCAACGAAGTGTGGGGCAAGTGGAAGCCGGCATTGATGAACAACTTCCCAGGCCTCACCGACGAGCAAATCGAGAGCATTCTCCTTTATATCAAAGAGCCAGGCGGTGCTCCTCCTCCCCCTCCTCCTCCTGGTGGCGCTGTCGCTGAAGAAGAAGGCCTCCCTTGGCTGTTTATCGGTCTTGCAGGCACCTTGCTGTTGCTCGCCTTTGCGCTGATGCGCATCGTGAACAACCTTGCCAACGTTTCGCGGGCAAAAGATGGCCTGCCTCCTGTAGAGAAAACGGCTTACCAAGTGCTCACCACCAAAGGCGCCATTGCATTTTTAGTATTTGCTACCGTGCTGATCTTTGGCTACAAGGCCGTGGACAACGCCACCCGTATGGGCCGGGAACAGAATTACAAACCAGACCAGCCCATCAATTTCAGCCACAAAATCCATGCAGGTGTCAACAAGATTGACTGTCAATACTGCCATGACACAGCGCGCCGCTCCAAACAATCCGGGATACCTGGCGCGAATACCTGCATGAACTGCCACTCGGCAGTTAAAAAAGGAACCATCAGCGGCACCAGCGAAATCACCAAAATCTTTGCCTCCATCGGCTACGACCCAACTTCGGGCAAGTACATGGACGGCTACGACACCTGGAGCGATAAGCAGATCGAAGACCTTTACAAAAAATGGATCGGTCAGGAATATATGTCCGCCAACTCACTTACCGCACTCGATGAAAATGGCAAAGGCGTCGTAGAAAGCCAATGGGAAGGCATCGTGAAAGCGCTCAAAGACGACTCGAACGGCAAAATCCAAGGCCCTATCGAGTGGACGCGTATACATAACCTGCCCGACCACGCTTATTTCAACCACTCCCAGCACGTAGCAGTCGGCCAGATCGCCTGCCAGAAGTGCCACGGCAAAGTGGAAGAAATGGATGTAGTGTTCCAATACGCTACACTTGGCATGGGCTGGTGTATCAGTTGCCACCGCGTGACAGAAGTGAAGTTCAAAGACAACGATTATTACAAACAATACGAGCGCTACCACGATGAACTTAAAAGCGGTAAGCGCGACAAAGTCACAGTGGAAGACATAGGCGGTTTGGAATGCCAAAAATGCCACTATTGATTTTATAGGGGAGTAGTTTTTTCTTGGGTAGGGTTGAAATTTTTATACAAAATTTCAACCCTACCCCAGAAAAAACTACTTACAATGGGCGATGCCCTTGTTTTGGACTCAACCAATCACCGATTAACCAGCCACTAATCACCAATTTACCCGCCGTAGCCTTAGCGAAGGAGGGTTACCAGTCACCAGTCACCAATTTAGGATATGCACCACGATAACGGTATTTGGGTAGGCACTGAAGATTTGATGCGCGACGAAGCATTCGCGCAATCCTCGCAAAGCGAGTTTTCGGTGGAGAACATAGACCAAACCGACGGCAAATGGCAGGCCAGCCGCCGCGATTTCCTGAAACTCATGGGTTTCGGCCTTGGCGCAGCCACCATCGCAGCCTCCTGCGAGATTCCTGTCAAAAAGGCAATTCCCTACGTCACCAAGCCCGATGAAATCGTGCCGGGCGTAGCCAACTACTTTGCCTCTTCCTTCTCCAATGGCGGTGATTACTGCGCCATCTTGGTGAAAACCCGCGAGGGCCGCCCCATCAAAATCGAAGGCAATACCCTGAGCAGCGTCACCCATGGGGGCACCAGCGCCCGCGCGCAAGCTTCAGTACTGAGCCTTTACGACACGCGCCGCATTCAACACGCAGGCACGGTGAAAGAAGGCAATGTGGAAAAGATGGAGTGGAATGCATTGGACCGCGAAGTGAAATCTAAACTTACGGGCAATATCCGCATCATCAGCAACACCAACATCAGCCCGAGCGCCGAAAAAGCACTGACTGAGTTTGTGGCAAAATACCCGGGGACCAGCGTGGTCACTTATGACGGCGTGTCTTCGGCAGCCTTGTTGGAGGCCAATGACAAATGCTTTGGTTTTCGAGCTTTCCCGTACTACAAATTTGACCAAGCCACTGTCATCTGTTCCTTCGGGGCAGATTTCCTCGGCACTTGGGGCAATCCCATCCAGCAGGCACGTGATTATGCAAAAGGCCGCAAGGTTGTGGGTAAAAAGAACATGAAAATGTCGCGCCACTACCAAGTGGAAGGCTATATGTCGCTCACAGGCTCCAATGCCGACACCCGAATCCAAATCCGTCCCAGCGAGACAGGGGCTGCCATCGCCGCCCTTTACGCTGAACTTTCTGGCAATGGCGGCGGCCCAAAACTGAACGACAAAGCGGCAGCAGCCCTCAAGAAAGTGGCGAAAGAATTGCAAGCCGCTCGGGGCAAATCCATCGTCGTTTCAGGCTCAAACAATGTTGCAGAGCAAATTATCGTCAATAAGATCAACGAACAGCTCGGCAACCTGAACAATACCATTGATTTCAATGGCGCGATCTTTTCCCGTAAAGGCGATGAACGCAATATGTCGAAGTTGATCGAAGAAATGAACGGCGGACAAGTTTCTACCGTCATCGTTTGGGGTGCAAACCCCGCTTGGGAATTGCCCAACGCCGCAGCGTTTCAGGAGGCGTTTAAAAAAGTAGGCACACGCATTTCCCTGAATACCAATCTCGACGAAACCACCCTGCTCTGCTCACACGCCGCACCAACTCACCACTTTTTGGAGTCTTGGGGCGATGCAATGCCAAAGTCAGGGATGCTGAGCCTAATCCAGCCCACCATTGCGCCCTTGTTTGCCACCCGCCAAGCCGAGCATTCTTTGCTCGTATGGTGCGATAGCGCAAACTTGAACAGCAATGCAGAGCAACCTTACTACGAATATGTAAAGGCCCGCTGGACGAACGAACTGTTTCCGAAACAGTCAAAATACCTCAGCACAGATGCTTTTTGGGAAATGAGCCTCCATGATGGGGTGTTTGAAACGCCTGCTTCGGGCGCAACTGCCATTTTTAACTCAGGGGTTTCGGTAGACCCAAGCGGTGTTTCAAAACCCGCTACTTCCGAACTTGAAATCTCTTTCTACGAAACGGTTAACATCGGGGCTGGGCAATACGCGCACAACCCCTGGTTGCAAGAAATGCCCGACCCGGTCACCCGTACCGTTTGGGGCAACTACCTAAGCATCCCAGTTGAATGGGATGGCATCAACAACCTGACTGGCTGGAAGGGCTTGAAAGATGGTGATGAAGTAGAAGTAGAAGTGAACGGTCAAAAATTGACCTGTGCTGTAGTGCTCAATTTTGGCCAAACGGCTGGGACTGTTGCCATTGCACTGGGTGGTGGCCGGGAAGCGGGAGGTTGTGGCGTAACTTTTGGCACAAACGTAAATGCCGCTTTGAAACAAGAAAACGGCCTTACACAATATTACGGAACGGATGTTAAAGTGACCCCAAAAGGCACACGCGACAAGCATTTTGCCTCCGTGCAGCACCACCACACGATGGGCGTGAAGGCCATGGGGACAGAAGAAGGCAAAGTCATCAACGTTGACGAAAAATCGCTCGGTTGGAAAGGTTTCCAAGGTGCTTTGACCGACCGTTCCATCATTTTCCAGACCAATATCAAAGACCTCCAGAAACTTGAGCACAAACTCGAGGAATTCCACGAAGAATCTGCGCACCTAAACGCGCAGACCCTCTACCCAGACCATACTGACTACTTTGGCACGGGGATGAAGTGGGGAATGTATGTTGACCTCAACTCTTGTATAGGTTGTGGGGCTTGCCAAGTGGCTTGTGTGAGCGAAAACAACGTGCCTGTAGTGGGTAAAAAAGAAGTAGCGCGCCATCATGAAATGACTTGGCTGCGCATAGACCGCTATTTCTATGGCGATCTTGAAAACCCGAAAGTGGTGTACCAGCCCATGATGTGCCAGCACTGCGACAGTGCTCCTTGCGAAAACGTTTGTCCGGTGAATGCCACCAACCACTCGATGGAGGGCCTCAACCAGATGGCTTACAACCGTTGCATCGGCACGCGCTACTGCGCCAACAACTGCCCTTACAAAGTGCGCCGTTTCAACTGGCTCGACTACACTACTGGCGACGTTTGGCCAGCCAATGAAGAGCGCGTGTTCCATGTGGAAGGCGAAGACCTCCCTTATTACGCCGACAACCTCGTTCGGATGGTGCTAAACCCTGACGTGACCGTTCGTACACGCGGTGTCATCGAGAAATGCTCCTTCTGTGTACAGCGCATTCAGGAAGGCAAACTGACTGCCAAAAAGGAAAGCCGCGCCATTCAGGACAACGACGTGCGCACGGCCTGCCAAACGGCTTGCCCCACGGGTGCCATCGTGTTCGGCAACCTCAACAACCCAGAAAGCGAAGTAAGCAAAGCCAATAAAGATGCAGGAACTTTGGCCTACAAAGTGCTCGAAGAAATCAACGTGCGCCC
>JANMME010000699.1:0-2332 GCA_031373015.1 Saprospiraceae bacterium | reverse complement strand
CTCCAGCGCGTTGAAGAAAAATTCCACGCCATCGGCCAAAACCCCAACACCCACCTGGAAGGCCTGGTGTGGGCAAAACCCATCACTTACTGGGACTACATTCAGACCGATGCACTTTTGAACCTTCAGATCCAGCGCACTACGTTGCCCGACGAAATGGTGTTCATCATGTACCACCAGATCAACGAGTTGTTGTTCAAAATGATCTTGTGGGAGATACAGCAGGTTTCGGAATGCAGCGAACTGACGACGTCATTTTTTGCCGAAAAGCTGGCCCGTGTAAGTCGCTATTTTGACATGCTGTCCAATTCCTTCGACATCATGCGCGACGGCATGGACGTGGAGCAATACCTGAAATTCCGCAACACGCTCACCCCAGCCAGTGGCTTCCAAAGCGCCCAATACAGAATGATCGAGTTCTGCTCCACCGATCTGATCAACCTGATTGACTACCGATTCCGGGCCACGATTGACCGAAACACGCCCTACGAACACGCCTACGACCACCTCTACTGGCAAGCCGCGGGAAAAAACCACGAAACGGGAGAAAAGAACACCCTCATCCAACTGTTCGAGGAACGCTACAAAGCCGAATTCCTGCGCACCATGGAAGCCTACAACGAGAAAAACCTCTGGGCGCGGTTTCGCCAACTCCCCGCTGCAGATCGTGAAAACCCGGTTCTAGTGAATGCGATGCGCCATTACGACTACACAGTGAACATTTCCTGGGTGATGGCGCACTACCACGCTGCCCAAAAATACCTCGAAAGCCATGGCCCGCCCGCCGAAGCAACGGGTGGCAGCGACTGGAAAAAGTACATGCTGCCGAAGTACCAGCGTCGGATATTCTTTCCGGAGTTGTGGAGCAAGAAAGAACTGGAGAACTGGGGCGAGTAGTGAATTTACGATTTACGATTATTTCGATCCGAAAAAGGGGCGATTTATACCCTTTTCGGATCGAAATAATCGTAAATCGTAAATCGTAAATCGTAAATCCAAAATTTCTCTACTCCTCCGTTTTTGCTCCTCTCAGCACATAAAACACCACATACCCAAAACAAATAAAGGGCACTACCAAGGCCATTTTCATGCCGCCATAAACGGACAACAAACCTGCTATCGGCGGCATGACTGCTCCGCCCACAATGGCCATGATGACCAGCGAAGAAGCCAGTTTGCTCTCAGCAGGTGGAAGGCCTTGAGTTGATAATGCGAATATAGTAGGAAACATGATGCTTTGGCAGAAATAGGTCAGCATCAGACACAAAATGCCCAATATGCCCCCTGTCAGAAACGCCAAAACAACAAGTGCAACGGCTGCCACGCTATACCAAGAAACTACCCGGCGTGCATCGAATTTTGTCATCAGGTAGGTGCCGATAAATCGCCCCAACATGAACAGCACCATTGCAAAAGACGCGTGGAAGCCCGCCATTTTTTCGGGGGTCAAGTTGGTGTCGTCGCCAATGATGGACCGGATCAAATCGGCGTACGAAGCGGCAATACCCAAGTGGGTGTTTTGGGCAAAATCCATTTTGAAATCAACAAAATAGCCCCACAGCATGGCTTGAGCGCCCACATTGGCAAATTGCGCCAATACCCCCAGACTCAGGTGTTTGTATTTGCCCAGCAAACTGCCAATGCTGATGCTTTTCCCCGATGCCTGCTCTTCCTCACGCCCTACTTCCGGCATTTTGGTAAAGGCAAACAATAGCGCCAAAGCTCCGACCAACCCGGCAATCACCAAATAAGTGCCTTGGACGGAAAGCGCTTCCGAGATCCGCGCGGCATCTATTTGCTCGGGACTCATCGTGCTCAAAAGATCCTTCGTGTACTCTGTTTTTGAAAAAATGAACAGGCTGCCGATAATGGGGCCCAGTATGATGCTGATGCCGTTGAAAGACTGAGCAAAATTGATGCGCCAGGCCGCTTCTTCTTTCGGGCCTAAAACCGTGACGTAGAGATTGGCGGCAGTTTCCAAAAATGCCAGGCCGGAAGCGATGGTAAACAAGGCGAACAGGAAGAATCCGTACACCCGCCAGTCAGCCGCCGGATAGAAGAGGAGCGCACCGCCCGCATAAAGCATCAAACCGGCTAAAATGCCTTTTTTATAGCCCCAGCGCCGCATAAAAATGCCCGCCGGGATGGCCATTACAAAATAGCCAAAATAAAAGGCTGAGTCCACAATTCCCGCCTGCCAGCGTTTCAGGTCGAGGGCAAACTGGAAATGCCGGATCAGGGAGCCGTTCAGGCTGTTGGCGATGCCCCACATGAAAAACAAACTGCAAACAAGGGCAAAGGATACCAGGTAGGGGTTGCGGGTAGAATTATT